>CANFNE010000062.1 GCA_947448105.1 Burkholderiales bacterium | reverse complement strand
GGTGGTGTTGCCCACGGCGTCCAGCGGGTCGGTGATGTCGCGCACGCTTTTGGGCATCTCGGACATTTCGGCAATGCCCCCGGCGTTGTCGGTAATCGGCCCATAGGCGTCCAGCGCCACCACGATGCCCGCCATGCTGAGCATGGACGTGGCTGCAATCGCAATGCCATACAAGCCACCCAGGTGAAACGCCGTCCAGATCGCCAGGCAAACAAACAGCACCGGCCAGGCGGTGGAGCGCATGGACACGCCCAGGCCCGCAATGATGTTGGTGCCGTGGCCGGTGGTCGATGCCTGCGCAATGTGCTGCACCGGTGCGTACTGGGTGCCGGTGTAGTACTCGGTAATCCACACCAATGCGGCTGTCAAAATCAGGCCTACGGCGCATGCGCCAAACAGGTCCATGCCGCTGATCACGCGTCCGTCCGTCAGCGTGACCGATGCCGGAAACAGGCTTTGCGTCACAAAGTAAAACGCCGCCAGCGACAAAACACCGGCCACCGCCAGGCCTTTGTACAGCGCTGGCATGACGTTCTTCATGTCAGGCGACGCTTTCACAAAAAGGCAGCCAATGATGGAGGCCACGATGGACACTGCGCCCAGCGCCAGCGGGTACATCACCGCATTGGTGTTGGCGCCAGCAAGCATCATGGCGCCCAGCACCATGGTGGCGATCAGCGTGACCGCATAGGTCTCAAACAAGTCGGCGGCCATACCGGCGCAGTCGCCCACGTTGTCACCCACGTTGTCGGCGATCACCGCCGGGTTGCGCGGGTCGTCCTCTGGAATACCGGCTTCGACCTTGCCGACCAAATCAGCGCCCACATCCGCACCTTTGGTGAAAATGCCGCCGCCCAGACGGGCAAAAATAGAGATCAACGAGGAGCCAAAGGCAAAACCGATCAGCGGATTGAGCTTGGCCACGGTGACCGCGCCGTCCGGTACCAGGTACCAGTAAAAGCCCGTTACGCCCAGAAGGCCCAAGCCAACTACCAGCATGCCGGTGGTCGCACCACCGCGAAAGGCCACGTCCAGCGCCGGGCCAATGCCACGCGTGGCCGCCTGCGCGGTGCGCACATTGGCGCGCACCGACACATTCATGCCGATAAAGCCGCAGGCGCCCGACAGCACCGCGCCGACCACGAAGCCGGTGGCGCTTAAGGGGTCAAGAAAAACGGTAATCAGGATGGCGAGCACCACACCGACCATGGCAATCGTGCGGTACTGGCGTGACAGGTAGGCCGCAGCACCGGTTTGGATGGCGGCTGCAATTTCTTGCATGCGGGGGTTGCCGGCGTCTTGTGAAAGTATCCAGCTTCGGGCCCAGACGCCGTAGAGGACAGCGACCAAACCACAGCCAAGCGCCAGAATCAGCGCTGAGTTACCAGTCATATATTTACTCCTACTCGCATGTTGTTCGAAGAAGGGGGCAACGCAAGCGGGGCCCCCGCTACGTTGCTTCCTCATCCTCCCGAACCTCAAAACCAGGGGAATTGATTGGCCAACGCCCCAATGTAGTCCTAAAAACGCCACTTGGGGCGATTCGCAAGAGCCAAGTCAGTAAAATCAGGGTTAATCCCAGTCTCGCTTCCCCCTAACCTTACGACGAGTATTTCATGTCCCTAGACAAAGTTACCCCTGGCAAAGACGTGCCCAACGCCTTCAATGTGATCATCGAAATCCCGATGAACGCCGATCCCGTGAAGTACGAAGTGGACAAGGAAACCGGCGCCATCTTTGTGGACCGCTTCATGAGCACTGCCATGCACTACCCCACCAACTACGGCTATGTGCCCAAAACCATCTCCGGCGACGGCGACCCGGTGGACGTGCTGGTGATCACGCCCGTGCCCCTGATTCCCGGTGTGGTGGTGCGCTGCCGCGCCATTGGTATTTTGAAAATGGAAGACGAAGCCGGCCAGGACGGCAAAGTGCTGGCCGTGCCGGTAGACAAAATCTTGTCGCTGTACACCCAGTGGCAAAAGCCCGAAGACCTGAACCCCCTGCGCCTGAAAACCATCTCTCACTTCTTTGAGCACTACAAAGACTTGGAAGACGGGAAATGGGTCAAGATCTTGGGCTGGGAAGGCCCCGAGGCCGCCCGCCAGGAAATTCTGGAAGGCATTGCCAACTACGAAAAAGAGCAGGCCGCAGGCTAAATACCGCCGACCGAACGCCCGCGCCCTGGTTTCGGTTTCCCACCGACCGGGGCGTTTTCATTGGCGCCTGCTGTCTTCGTCTTCCGCTTGGTGCGCCCGCAAGGGCGAGCGCTGGTGCAAGTCGCCCAGGTAGTTTTCAATGCCTTCGCCTTCGCGCTCCAAAAAGCGGGCCACTGCGTCGGCAAAACTGGGGTGCGCCAGCCAGTGCGCGCTGCTGGTTTTGACCGGCAGCAGGGCGCGTGCCATTTTGTGTTCGCCCTGGGCGCCGCCTTCAAAACGCTGGTAACCGTGCGCAATGCACCACGCCAGCGGCTGGTAGTAGCAGGCCTCGAAATGCAGACAGTCCACGCGCTCTAGTGCACCCCAGTAGCGGCCATAAGCGACCTTAGGCTGGGGTGTGCCGCCGGTTTCAGGCGCGTCGCTGCTCAGGGCAATCAGGCTGCTGGCCATGGGCTGGCCCTCGCGTTCGGCCACAAACAGCAGCCAGTTGCCGGCCATGCCGCTTTGCATGCGGGCAAAGAAGTCGCGGCTCAAGTACGGCGCGTTGCCGTGTTCTAAATAAGTGCGCTCATAGCAGCGGTAAAAAAAGTCCCAGTCCGCAGCGGTGATATCCGCACCCTGCGCCCAACGGAATTGCACGTCAGCTTCACGCACTTTGCGCCGTTCTTGGCGGATCTTTTTGCGTTTGTCCTGCGCCAGGTGCGACAAAAATGCGTCAAAGTCTGCATAGCCCGGTGTGCTGTTGTTCCAGTGAAACTGCACCGTGTGGCGCAGCATCAGCCCCGCCGCCTCGCAGGCCTGGAGGTCGGCGTCCGCGGCAAACAGAAGATGCAAGGACGAAAGGCGCTGCGCCTGGCACCAGTCCACCAGTGCATGCACCAGCGCCGTGCGCGCGTCGGCATCGACGGCCAGCAGCCGCGCGCCAGGCACCGGGGTAAACGGCACGGCCACGACCGCTTTGGGGTAGTAGGGCAGGCCGTGCTGCTGGTAGGCGTTGGCCCAGGCCCAGTCAAACACATATTCGCCGTAGGAATGGTCTTTCACGTAGAGCGCGCACGCCGCTACCAACTGGCCTTCGCGTTCCAGCGTAATGATTTGCGGCAACCAACCGGTTGACGGGTTGGCGCTGCCACTGGCTTCCATGGCGTGCAAATACGCATGTTGCATAAATGGGCTGGCATCCAGGTGGCGCAGCAGCAAGCTGTCCCACGCCTTGGCTTCAATAGCAGCCATCGACGGCAGAACCCGGGTGACATAATCAATTGCAGCGGTTGGATTTCTATTTTTACCCATGGTTTCTGGTTCATGACTCTCAAAATTTGCGTCGCGCAACTCAACTTCACGGTCGGAGACTTTGCGGGCAACGTCCAAAAAATCGTCGTGGCGGCCCAACAAGCCCACGCCCAGGGCGCGCGCTTGCTGCTCA
Organism: Burkholderiales bacterium; assembly: GCA_947448105.1. Classification (GTDB taxonomy): domain Bacteria; phylum Pseudomonadota; class Gammaproteobacteria; order Burkholderiales; family Burkholderiaceae_C; genus Allorhodoferax. The sequence continues at coordinate 6,913 of CANFNE010000062.1, read as the reverse complement.
CACCTGAATTGTCCTTGTGCGGCTACGCGGCCGAAGACCTGTACTTGCGCCCAGCCTTCATGCGCGCCGCTGATGATGCCCTGAAAGCCCTCACCCAGCAGCTCGCCGGGTTAAATGACATGACCGTGGTCGTCGGCCATCCGCAAGGCGGCGAGCGACGCACGCCTTCGGTGGCGATACAAGAGCGCTTTAACTGCGCCAGCGTGCTGCGCGAGGGCCAGGTGCTGGCTACCTACGCCAAACGCGAACTGCCCAATTACCAGGTGTTCGACGAGCGACGCTACTTCGTGCCCGGTACGGGTGTATGCGTGTTTGAGGCAGGCGAGGCGGGTGCGCGGGTCAAAGTGGGCTTGCTGATTTGCGAAGACGCCTGGTTTGACGAACCCGCGCAACTGGCCCAAGCGGCCGGCGCGCAGGTCTTGGCGGTGATCAATGCCTCGCCCTTTCATGTGGGCAAGGGCTACCAGCGCGAGGCGGTAATGGCCGAGCGCGCGCGCGCCACAGGCTTGCCCCTGGTCTACGCCCATTTGGTGGGCGGCCAGGACGAACTGGTGTTTGAGGGCCACTCCTTTGTTCTGAACGCCGACGGTGCAGTGGCCGGGCGCGCACCGAGTTTCAAAGAGGCATTGTTTGAGGCGGTTTTGGCCGGTCAGGGCGCCCCCGCCCGCTGGACGGCGCCTGTCGCGCCAGAGCGCTCTGCCGAAGCCGATTTGTGGGACGCCTTGGTGCTGGGCGTGCGCGACTACTTGGGTAAAAATCGCTTTCCCGGCGCGCTCTTGGGCCTGTCGGGCGGCATCGATTCCGCGCTGGTGCTGGCGATTGCGGTGGATGCGTTGGGCGCCGACAAGGTGCGCACGGTGATGATGCCTTCGCCCTACACGGCGGACATCAGCTGGCTGGACGCCCGCGAGATGGCGCAGCGCATGGGCGTGCGCTATGACGAAATCTCGATTGAGCCCGAATTTGCCGCCTTCAAGGCCTCGCTGGCCTCGGATTTTGCCGGCCGCGCCGAAGACACGACCGAAGAAAATATCCAGGCCCGCATTCGCGGCACGCTGCTCATGGCGCTGAGCAATAAGTTTGGCAGTATTGTGCTGACCACGGGCAACAAGTCGGAGATGGCCACTGGCTACTGCACGCTCTACGGCGACATGGCCGGCGGCTTTGCGGTGATCAAAGATTTGCTCAAAACCCGCGTCTTCGCCATGGCGCGCTGGCGCAATGCGCACAACCCCTACGGCACCTGCGAGCAGCCTATCCCCGAGCGCATCATCACCCGGCCGCCTAGCGCCGAGCTGCGCCCTGACCAGACTGACCAGGACAGCCTGCCTGCGTATGAGGTACTGGACGCCATCATCGAGCGCTATATGGAAAACGACGCCAGCATCGGCGAGCTGGTAGCCGAAGGCTTTGCGCAGGCGGATGTGGAAAAGGTAACGCGCCTGATTCAGATCAACGAATACAAGCGCCGCCAATCGCCCATCGGCATTCGGGTAAGCCACCGCAGCTTCGGCAAGGATTGGCGTTATCCTATTACCAACCGTTTTCGCGCCTGAGGCGCACCTTTCCTGTCCTGGACTTTGCCATGAAACAAATCACCGCCATCATCAAACCGTTCAAGCTCGAAGAAGTGCGCGAAGCCCTGGCCGAATGCGGCGCAACAGGCCTGACGGTCACCGAAGTCAAGGGCTTTGGCCGCCAAAAAGGCCATACCGAGCTGTACCGCGGCGCTGAATACGTGGTGGACTTTTTGCCCAAGGTGAAGGTGGAAGTGGTCGTCAAGACCGAAGACCTGGACCGCTGCGTAGAGGCCATCATCAAGGCCGCCTACACCGGCAAGATTGGCGACGGCAAGATTTTTGTCACCAGTGTGGAGCGTGTGGTGCGCATCCGCACCGGCGAGCAGGACGAATCGGCGGTTTAAGCCGAATTTTTTAGCGGCTCATCGGTAGGGAGTTCACCAGCCGGGTGCCCGCCCAGACATCGTGCCAAAACTGGCCATCGCGCTGAAAGCGGCTGAGCACCGCCCATACCGCCACCCAGCCCAAAAAGAGTACGCTGGTCTCGCCGCCTGTGAGGCCCAGCGGCCAGATGACCGCCAGCGGCGGCAAGATCCAAACCCATGACAGCACATACCGCAGCAGCGCACGCTGCTGGGTAAGGGCTTGGCCCTCCAGGTTCACCACCCGGATATGCCAGGTCTTCATGGCCAGTGTCTGGCCCTTGGACCAGAACCAGACGAAGTAGATCCCGAACACCAAAAAAAGAAAGGCCTGCAAGCCATGGCGGTTGTCCATGGCGTTGCGGGTTTGGCTCAGGGTGCCAAACAGGTAGCCGGCAATAAAGACCACGCCGAACAAAAGCATGCCTTCATACAGCCAGCAGGCCATGCGCCGCTTGAGTGTGGGGGTAGAGGATTCAGTGGGGTTCATGGCGTTGGACCGGGCATGCCCGCACCAGGCAGTGGCGGGGAAGCTTGGTTTTAGTTCTCGGGCGGGGCCGGAGCGGCAAGGCTGTTTTTGGTGACTTGGCTTTGCGGAAGCAAGGTGTATCGGTCCACCGTGTTGCGTTGCTTGACCACCGAGCGCACCGGCTCGGGTGTTTTGCGCGTGACGGGCACCTCCGCGAGTTTGCTTGCTGCAACCGGCTTCACCGCCACAGCTGCCCCCACTGGTTTCTTGGGTGCCGCTTCCAGCAGTTCCTGCTTTTTGCTATCCGGTAGCGCTTGGTAGGCTTCCCAGTTGGCCAGCCGTGCATCGTTGGAGAGCTTTTTGGTCTCTGCAAAATTCAGGCGGGCGAGTTCGCGGTTCTTGGGGCTGAGTGCCGCCCAGTCCGCCATGCGACTGTGCAGTCGGCGTTTGTCCGCTTCGGCCATCTCTGGGTACTTCTGCACCAAGGCAAGCCACTTGTTTTGGTGCCCCAAGGAAAGCGTGGGCCAAGTGGCCTCCAAGGGTGCTAAAGCAGCCTGTTGTGCTGGACTCAAGGTGGACCAAGCCACTCCCACCAGCACGGCGTTCGTTGGCAATACTGCAACAACGGGGTCTGCCGCTTTTGCGCTGGCGGGCGCGGGCTCGGATTGCGCTGACACACAGGATGCAGTGCCAAGCGCCCAGATCAGGGCGATCCAGCGCAGGCGGGTCACTGGTAGGTAAACCATCGTCATCAGGCGCGCACTTTCCGCCATTGCGTCAGGCCCATCAGTCACGGCCCCCGAGTTTGAGGTACTGCGTAAAACCGGGGTCTGTATAGGCCGTGGGTGGAAGCTCGTCGGTGAGCAGTTCGGCATCGACTTCGGCAATTTCGCTGGCACGCATTTGCTCTTGCAAGCTTCCGATACCCAGCAACCCCAACGTGAGCGCTACCAGTGGCAGCCAGCTTGCGGCACGTCCCCAAAAGCCAAAACCACCGCCCAATGCGGCGGAGCCGCCTCGGACAAAAACTGCCGGGGCCGTCGCTGTTTCAGAAACGCTGCGGTTTGCCAGTGCCTGCGTGCGCGCAGCCCGCAGGCGCTCTAACACGTCATGCGGGAGCTGTTGCGTGGCGGCGTCAAGCTGGTTTGCGATGCGCGCACCGAATTGGTCCATTCGGGGGTGGGCTTTCGCAAAGGCGATGGTCGGGCTGTTCATAAAAATATTCCTCTGGCTCTCAGTGCTTTTGACAAGGCGGCAACCGCCCGGGAACAGTGCGTTTTTACGCTCCCTTGCGAACACCCCATGGCACTGGCGGTTTCTGCAACGTCCATGTCTTCCCAGTAACGCATGAGGAAGGCTTCCCGTTGACGCGCTGGCAAATCCTGGATTTCTTCTTCAATCGTATGCAAAGTTTGTGCCCGTTCGGCCTGGCCTTGGGGATTGTCCGCGTGCTCTGTCTCATTGTTTTGCAACAAAGTTTCCAGCAGATCAAATTCGCCGCCGTCCTCGGACGACTCAAAGTCGCCCAAATGGGTAAACAGCGCGTTCTGGGTCTTTTGCCGTCGAAACCAGTCCAGCGTGCTGTTACTCAAAATCCGTTGGAACAACATGGGCAGCTCTTCAATGGGCTTGTGGCCGTAGTGCTGTGCCAGTTTCATCATGCTGTCTTGCACGATGTCCAAGGCCGATTCCTGGTTGCGTACGTGGTACATCGAGCGCTTAAACGCCCTTTTTTCGACGCCCCGCAAAAACGCGTCAAGCTCTTTCTCAGAGGCCAAGAGTGCTCACCGAGGGGCTAAAAGACGTGGAATTCACCATTTATTGCAGTTTTCAGGCGGTTTTGTGTGACTTCATTATTGCACCTGCTTCCGGCGCCTGTCCGCGTGTCTGCCGGGAATGCGATAATTCGCCTTGCAACTCAAACGCAAACGGGTCCCGGTCCGGCGCAGCATTCAATGCGTCCATGGCCTTGATCTCAAGTCCCGAAGCTACGCCACAAGTGTTTGCTTAGGGGCACCCAAGGTCTTTCGTTAGAGAAATTCACAAAGGTTCAATATGGAATTATCAAAAGCCGAAATGGCTTCAGCCGCCGCTGCCGACGCAGCCGCAACCCCCGAACTCCGCGGAGCAGAGATTTTGGTCAAGGCCTTGCAGGCCGAGCACGTCAAGTACATCTGGGGTTACCCCGGTGGTGCTGTTTTGCACATTTACGACGCGTTTTTCAAACAAGACACCATCCAGCACGTGTTGGTACGCCACGAACAGGCCGCAGTTCACGCGGCTGACGGCTATGCGCGCGCTACGGGCGACGTGGGTGTGGCGCTTGTCACCTCCGGCCCTGGGGTCACCAACGCTGTTACCGGTATTGCCACGGCATACATGGACAGCATCCCGATGGTGATCATTACCGGGCAGGTGCCGACCCACGCCATTGGCCTGGACGCTTTCCAGGAATGCGATACCGTGGGTATTACCCGCCCGATCGTGAAGCACAACTTTTTGGTTAAGGACGCGCGCGACCTGGCTGAGACGATGAAAAAGGCATTCCATATTGCCCGCAGCGGACGCCCTGGCCCAGTGGTGGTAGATATTCCGAAGGACGTATCCTTCAAGAAAGTGCCCTACGCCGGCTACCCTGCGAGCGTGGAAATGCGGTCTTACAACCCGGTGCGCAAGGGCCACGGCGGCCAGATTCGCAAGGCCTTGCAATTGCTGCTCACGGCCAAGCGCCCCTATATTTACACCGGCGGCGGCGTGCTCTTGAGCAACGCGTCAGCCGAACTGCGCACCCTGGTGGACATGCTGGGTTACCCCTGCACCAATACCTTGATGGGCCTGGGTGCCTATCCGGCAAGTGACCGTAAATTCCTGGGGATGCTGGGCATGCACGGTACGGTGGAAGCCAATAACGCCATGCAAAACTGCGATGTGCTGCTGGCGGTGGGCGCCCGCTTCGACGACCGCGTGATCGGCAACCCCAAGCATTTTGCGCAAAATGAACGCAAGATCATCCACATAGACATCGACCCCTCAAGCATTTCAAAGCGGGTGAAGGTCGATATTCCCATTGTGGGCGACGTCAAAGAAGTGCTGGTCGAGCTGATTGCGATGATCAAAGAAAGCAGCACCAAACCCGACAGCGACGCCCTGGGCGCCTGGTGGGACACGATTGAAGGCTGGCGCAAGCGCGACTGCATGAAGTACAGCCTGGGCAAGGGCGACGTCATCAAGCCGCAGTACGTGGTCGAAACCCTGTGGAACATGACCAAGGATGCGGACACCTACATCACCTCCGACGTGGGCCAGCACCAGATGTGGGCCGCGCAGTACTACAAATTTGACGAGCCGCGCCGCTGGATCAACTCTGGCGGCCTGGGCACCATGGGCGTGGGCATCCCCTACGCCATGGGCATTAAGCTGGCCAAACCCGACAGCGAAGTGTTTTGCATTACCGGCGAAGGCTCGGTGCAAATGTGCATCCAGGAACTTTCCACCTGCCTGCAATACAACACGCCCATCAAGATTTGTGCGCTGAACAACCGTTACCTGGGCATGGTGCGCCAGTGGCAAGAGATTGACTACGAAGGCCGCTACAGCCACAGCTACATGGACGCTTTGCCCAATTTCGTGAAGCTGGCCGAAGCTTACGGCCACGTGGGCCTGCTGATTGAGCGCCCCGAGGATGTGGAGCCCGCGCTGCGCGAGGCGCGCCGCCTGAAGGACCGCACGGTGTTCATGGATTTCCGCACTGACCCGACCGAAAACGTGTTCCCCATGGTGCAAGCCGGCAAGGGCATTACCGAAATGCTGCTGGGCGCGGAAGACCTTTGAGTCCCGCGCCATTTGCCAAGCCAATTACATCAATCACTATTTGACGAATCTATTGCCTGCCAAGCCCTGACGTTACCGCGCCAGGGGGAGGGCAGCGAAAAGAGGAATCTACGCTTATGAAACACATCATTGCAGTTTTGCTGGAAAACGAACCGGGCGCTCTTTCCCGGGTGGTGGGCCTGTTTTCCGCCCGTGGCTACAACATTGAGTCGCTTACGGTAGCGCCCACCGAAGACGCCAGCCTGTCGCGCATGACCATCCAAACCACCGGTTCGGACGACGTGATTGAACAAATCACCAAGCACCTGAACCGCCTGATTGAAGTGGTCAAAGTGGTCGATCTGACCGAGGGCGCTTACATTGAGCGCGAGCTGATGATGGTAAAGGTGCGCGCTGTGGGCAAGGAGCGCGAAGAAATGAAGCGCATGGCCGACATCTTCCGGGGCCGCATTATCGATGTGACCGACAAGAGCTACACCATAGAGCTGACCGGCGACCAATCCAAGAACGATGCGTTTTTGCAGGCGATTGAGGCGGGCGCGATTTTGGAGACGGTGCGCACCGGCTCCAGCGGCATTGGACGCGGCGAGCGGATATTGCGCGTCTAGGCCCTTTCGCAGGAGGTTTTTTCGGGCGCGTGCTTTTGGCATGCTCAGCGCGTCCGGACAGTG
>CANFNE010000061.1 GCA_947448105.1 Burkholderiales bacterium | reverse complement strand
TGCGCACCAGGCGCTGGGCCAGCACCCCCAACAGTGACGAGCTGAGCAAACACGGCTCCACGCCCCTGTCGGTCAGACGCGTCACCGCGCGAGCGGCGTCGTTGGTGTGCAGGGTGGCGAGCACCAGGTGGCCGGTGAGCGAGGCCTGGATGGCGATTTGTGCGGTCTCAAAATCGCGAATCTCGCCGATCATGATCACGTCCGGGTCCTGGCGCAATATGGCGCGCAGGGCTTTGGCAAAGGTGAGGTCGATCTTGGTGTTGACCTGGGTTTGGCCCACGCCGGCCAACTCGTACTCAATCGGGTCTTCCACCGTCATGATGTTGCTGCCGCGCGTATCCAACCGCTGCAGTCCGGCGTAGAGCGTAGTGGTCTTGCCCGAGCCGGTCGGGCCGGTCACCAAAATAATGCCGTGGGGCTGCACCAGCAGGTGCGAAAAACGCGCCAGCACATCGCCCTGCATGCCCACCGATTCCAGGCTGAGTTTGCTCTCGCTTTTGTCGAGCAGACGCAGCACCGCGCGTTCGCCATGGGCGCTGGGCAGGGTGCTCACGCGCACATCCACCGCGCGAGTGCCAATGCGCAGCGAGATGCGACCGTCTTGTGGCAGACGGCGCTCGGCAATGTCGAGTTCGGCCATGATTTTCAAGCGCGAGATGAGGGCTGCGTGCAGCGCGCGGTTGGGTTGCACCACCTCACGCAGATTGCCGTCCACCCGAAAGCGCACTACCGAATGGCGCTCGTAGGGCTCGATGTGGATGTCGCTGGCGCCGTCGCGCGCGGCCTGCGTGAGCAAGGCGTTAAGCATGCGGATGATGGGCGCGTCGTCGGACGTTTCCAGCAGGTCTTCAATGGCCGGCAGTTCTTGCATCATGCGGCTCAGATCAGCCTCACCCTCCACTTCGCTGACCACCGCTGCCGCGCTGGACTCGCCTTGCGCATAGGCCGCGCTGATGCGCTGCGCCAGGGCAGGGGCTGCGTGGCTAAGCACATGCTGCACCGGGTATTTGCGCAGCGCTTCGGCAATGCCGCTGGCCAGCGAGAGCGGCTGCACATGCAGGGTCAGGCCCTGGGCGTCTTCCTCCAGCAGCACTTGCTGGCTGCGCGCGAAAGCGTAGGGCAGCGGGTAGCGCATGTCAGGGCGCGGCCTTCTTGGGCTGGGCCACGGGCACGGCTTCGGGCAGTACGGGCGCTTCGCTCACGGGCAGTTTGGCGTCGGGCACCGGCTGCGCCTCTTTCATGCCACTGCGCATTTGCTCGTAACGGTCCAGCGACAGGCGCTCGGTGGCGGCGCTGTCACGCACCACCACTGGCCGCAGGAACACCATCAGGTTCGTCTTTTTGCGGCTGCGGCCTTCGCTCTTGAACAGGTTGCCGAAAAACGGCACGTCGCTCACGCCCGGAACCTTGTCGCCGTTGCCGGTAAATTCGTCTTGCAGCAAGCCGCCTAGCACCACCACCGAGCCGTCGTCTACCAGCACATTCGATTCAATCGTGCGCTTGTTGGTGGTCGGTCCGTTGGAGTTGTTGACGGTAGAGGCCTGCACGCTGGAAACTTCCTGGAAAATCGTCAGCTTGACGGTGCCGTTTTCGCTGATTTGCGGCTTGACTTTGAGCGTCAGGCCCACGTCCTTGCGCTCAATGGTTTGAAACGGATTGACCGAGCCGGTGCCGGAGTTGGTATTGGTGAACTGGCCGGTCACAAAAGGCACGTTTTGGCCAATCACGATCTTGGCCTCCTCGTTGTCGAGGGTGAGCAAATTGGGCGTTGACAAGACATTGCCCGCTCCGGTGGTTTCCAGGAACCGGGCTAAAAAGCCCAGCACGTAGACGCCGTTGGTTTGCTGCGCCACGCCGACATTGAGGCCATTGCCTGGCAGCACTGCGCCGGAGGCGCCGCCGGTGGCCAGGTTGATGATGTTTTTCCCCGCTCCGCCGAAGTTGGTGCCCAGCAGGCCAATATTGTTGTCGCCGTTGTTGCCCAAAGCGCCCTGCCACTGCACGCCAAATTCGGCGGCCCGGTCGGCGCTGACCTCCGCAATCAGGCTTTCCACATAGACCTGCGCCCGGCGCGCATCCAGGCGGTCAATCACCTCGCGCAATTGGCGGTACTGCGGGTCGGGCGCGGTGATGATGAGCGAGTTGGTGGCCGTGTCGGCCTGCACCTGGCCGCCCGAGGTGGCGGCTGCGGGGGCCGCCGTGCCTGGCGCGGCACCGACACCAGCGCCCGGTGGGGGGCTGACGGCGGCGCCACTGAGCGCGGCGCGCAAAGTGGCGGCCAACTTGGTGGCGTCGGCGTTTTTCAGGTAAACCACGTGCAGATTACCCAGTTCGCCATTGTTCTTGCTTGAGGGCTGGTCGAGCTTTTCCACCAGCGACTTGACCAGCGCCACGCGCGCCGGGTTGGCCGCGCGCACGATCAGCGTGTTGCTGCGCGACTCGGCAATAACCGTGGTTTTGAAACCCGTATCTGGCGCACCGGCCGGCGCACCAGGTCCGCCGCTGGCGTCCATGAGTTTGAGCACCAGCGGCGCCAGATCGACAGCTATCGCGTTCTTGAGCTCGATGACCTCCACCTCGGTGGCGTTGGACACGTCCATGGCGGCAATGATGCGTGCGATGCGCCGCAGGTTGTCGGCGTAATCGGTAATCACCAGCGCGTTGTTGCCGGGGTTGGCGTTGATGGTGTTGTTAGGGCTGATCAGCGGGCGCAGCACGGCTACCAGGTTGGCGGCCGACTCGAAATTGAGCCGGAAGATCTGCGTCACGATCTGGCCGCCGGTGGCGCCCTTGGGCGCGCTGTCGTTGGTTTCCACCGCCGCACTTTGCAGTTTGGCGTCGGCCTCAGGCACGACCTTGAACAGCCCGGCCGACTCCACCATCGTAAAACCTTGCAGACGCAGACTGGTCAAAAACTGCGCCATGGCGGTTGTGCGGTTCACCGGTTTTTCGGTGACCAAGGTCATGGTGCCCTTGACGCGCGGATCCACCACCACGTTCATGCCGTAAAGCAGGCCCATCGTGCGCGCCACGGACTCGATTTCGGCGTTGTTGAAGTTCAGTGTGAGGGGCTCGCCCGGCTTCACCGCGCTGGCGCTGGCGGGCGCTGCGGCAGGGGCGGCGGAGGTGTTCTGTGCCCTGGCTTGCGGGACCCACGTGGCGGCGCTGCCCGCCAGCACGGTGGCTGCAAGCAGGGCGTGCAGGCGCGTGCGCGCCGGGGCGTAAGCGGTGGGGGAAATACGCGTTGGTGTCATAGAAGTTCAACCCACTTTGATGATGGAGCGCGCGCCCTCGCGCCGTCCGATGATGTTCAAGAGATTGGAGAGCGCATCCTGGCGCTCAGGCGCCGCGCTGGCCTCGCCTTCAAAGCGCAAGCGTCCGTCGGTCCACTGGCCACTGCCGTGCAATTGCAGGCTGCCCTGGGTGGTGCTTAAGTTCAGGCGCGGCGTATCGCCTCCAGTCACCACAAAGCGGTAACTGCCCATGGGTCGCAGCGTGGACAGGCGTGAGGCCATGTCGATAGCGTCCACTTGCAACTGGCCTTGCAGCGCCAACCGTCCATGCAGCCACTGCACGCCAAAGCCCTGGCTGGACAAGGCCAACTGGCCTTGGGCGCGAATGGTGTTCCAGGGTGTGCCCAGGCCGGTGAGCAGCAGCGCGGGCCACTGCGAGCGCTGGTCTTGCATGCGCACTTGCACGCCACCCCAGCGCGGTAGCACGTCCAGCACCAAAGGGGTTTGCATGCAGCAGTCGGCAAACACAGAGAGTTGCAACGCGCCCCAGCCCGGCTGCACGCGCCAGGCCAGGCGACCGGGCAGGGCGCTGCTGTCACTGCTGCCGGGCCCGCCCGTCAGGGTGACTTGGCTCGAACCATTCCACACCGTGCCGCGCGCGTCTTGCAGCAGCACTTGGCCTGCGCTTGCGGTGTGCACCCGGCCCGCGAGCCAGAGCGCCGGGGCAAACAACACAGTGGCCAGCAACAGGCCCAGCACCGCGCCAGAAAGCGCCCAAGCCCAGGGAGCGCGTGCGGTCGATAGCGAGGACGATCGGGCCATGCGTGGAGCGATCAGGGTGCCGCAGGGCTGGGCAGTTGCAGCACGATGCGGCCCTTCCAAATCCCTTGGCTCTGGGTCAGATGCAGTTCCAGCGGACGGGCGCGGGCGTTCAGGCGCGCCTGGGTCAGCCACTGGGCCAGGGCGTCGGCACTGCTGTCTTCGAGCGTGACGCTGGCGCGGTCGCCGGAGATCGACATGCGCGCTGTATCGCCCAGCGTGGGCAGGGCGGCTTCGAGCAGGCTTTTGCTGTCCTGGGTTTGCGCCGCAGGCTGGGCTTGCAGCACTTGCGCCTGGGCTTGGAGCTGCAGCATGTCTTGCAACTGCGCGCGCAGTTGCGGGCCCTGGCTTTGCGCGCTGCGCAGCGTGGCAAGTGCGGGGCGCACAGCCACAAACCAGAGCAGGGCCAGCAGCAGCAGCGCCAATGCGCCGCGCACCAGGCGCTGTTCGCGCGGACTCACCTGTGCCCAGCGTGTTTGCACCAGAACAAGGAAGGCACGCACCATGGCGTGGATGTTGGTGTTCATGGTGCGGCCCGCAGCGTCAGGTCTGCGCCGCTGGCGCTCAGGGCGATGCCTTGGGTCTTGAGGGTTTGTGTGGCATTCGCCAACTCGGTTGCGGCCAGCGCTACACCGTGCAGGCGCAGTTCGCTGTTGGCAAAGTCCAGGCCGTCGGGGACTGGCGCGGTGGGTGCGGCGCGGGCCCAGGCACCCAGCAGGGTTTCAAAATCGCGCGCGCCCAGCGCTCCGGCGTTTTGTTGCAGGGCGGCTACGGCGCGTTGCATTTGCACGGGTGCGTCCACCACCACCTGCGTGGCCGGGAAGGTGCTGGTGAGCACTGCATCAATGGCCTTGCGCTGCGCTTGCAACGCGGCACGCTCGGCCCCGGCGCGCACATTAAGGCCCAGCAGGTTTGCTGCAACCAAGGCCAGCAGGCCCCAGCGTGCGGCGCGCCAGCGAGGTGCTTGCAGCAGCGCACTCCAGGCCGCGCCTACGCGTTTGAGGCTGCGGCTGCGCTGGTTGTTGACCAGGTCGAGCTGGGCCAGGTCCCAGTCGTTTTGGCATGCGGCCAGGGCGCGTTCAGGCCGGCTTTGCAAAGCCACGCTGCGCCCAAAAAGCTGCTCGGTCAGGGCGGCCACGGCGGGCTCGGCGCGCAGCGGGGCGTCTTGCGGCCAGTGCAGCAAAGCCACGGTGCTGGCCTGCAGCGGCCAGGGCGTTACCCCCTTGGCGCTGGCGTGCAGCAGCAAAGCTTGGCCGTCGTTTTCTATGGCGCACAAACTGCTCGCGTCTGCGGAGGGAGCGGCGCCAGGGCCGGTATCCGCCGGGGCGCTGGGTACCAGCTCGGGCACGATGCGCGCCACCGCAATTCCTGCGGCCTCCAGGGCCTGCAAGCCGCTGCGCAGCCAGGCCTTGTCGCACACGGCCACCCAGGCACTGCTGGCTTTGGTGCTGCCCGGCTCCAGCGCAAAGTGCAGCCCGGCCGGGTCGTCGAGCACTTGGTCTTCCAGCAGGCCCTCGAGCACGGCGCGCAGGCGGGCACTGTTTGCCGCTGCGCCCTTGGGTAATTGCACCCGGTGCCAAGACAGTTGTGCCGCGCCCACCAGCAGCAGGGTCTGCGTTACACGGCCCGTGCTGGCGTTTGGCAGCAGCGACAGGGGCGCGCTCGACGCTGTGCCCACGGCCAGACCGTCGGGGCTGAGCACGTAGTCCAGCACCGCGCCTGGGTGCAAGCTGGTGCTGGGAAGGGTAAGGATCAGGGTGGCCATGGTTCAAAAATCACCGGTCATTGTAGGGGCCGGGGTGCGGGCTTGCGGGCCAGACATGCTGTTGTAGGCGACCTTGTCTGGCGGGTTCGAAATGGGGTTTGCAGAGGGGGTGTAAGCGGGGTGGAGCGGGCGCTTGCGCCACCAGGTTTTGACGTTCATCGCATCGCGCTGCACGACCGAGTATTCCTGCACCGTGTTGTCGTCGATTTGCAGCACGCCGCGCAGCGCAAAAAAGCGGCTCGTGGTGCCCACCAACTGGGCGTCCAGCGTCAACAGGGGCAGCTTGGCGGCATTCTTGACGTCGTCCAGGCTCTCCCAATGTGCCAGTCGGCGTGCGTCGAGCAGGCGCTGCGCGTCCGACTGGGCCAGGCCCTCCAGGCAGGCCACCAGCACCACGCCCGACGCGGTGTTCAGGTTCACCGGCGTGCGCTCGGGCAGCACGGTGATGTGGGGCTGCAGCAGCGCCAGCGTGGCCGAGTCCAGCCCCAGCCAGACCAGCTGCTCGGGCTCTTGCGGCCACAAGGGGCCGTCGGCATTGGCGTCCATTGGCTTGTTACTCGCCACCACCGTGCCGGCCTGCTGGGCGCGCAGCAGCTGGGTTAGAAGCCGATGCAGGGTGCTGCGCGGCAGCCCCAGCTGGTCAAACAAGCGCTGCCACATGCGCAGCGTGGGTGCGTGCACTTTGCCGTCGTCTTGCACCAGGTTTTTCAGGTTCAGCCGCGCTTGCAGGTCGGTGATCTGGCCCGACAAAAAGGCGTTGCTGCTGGCGTCGGCGGCCAGCGTGTCGCTGCGGTCGGCCGCCAAAAAGGTGGACAGGCGTGCTTGCTCGAGCGGCATGGCCCAGGGTTCGGACAAGTGGTCGGCGCCGCCTTTGCGAGCGTCCTCGCTCAAGATCAGCCGCGCCCAGTCCAGCGCGCCGGTCAGCACCCAGGACGATTGCGCGCGGCTGCGCTCGGCGCTTTCTACTTCGACCGCGCGCCACTGCTGCCACAGCGCGGCCGACGCCAGGCTGGCCACCAGCACCACAGTGAGCATGGCCATCAGAATGGCCGCGCCTTGTTGGCGCGCGCGCAGGCGGGTGGCGGGCTGCTTCATGGCGTGCCTGCCAAGCCCGTGCGGGCCCAGTCGCGGGTCAGAACGCCGCTGACCGCCTGGCCCGGCGGCAGGGTGAGCACCAGGCGCACGCCGTCAGGCGTGGCGCCAGCGCTGGCGCTGCGTGTGGGGTCGCCGATGCCTGCACCTGCGGGCAGGCCGGGCATGGGCACGCCTGATGCGCCTGGTGTAGGTGCCGGGGCCGCAGCTTGTGCAGGCGCGCTGCCGTCGGCCGAGGACAAGGGGTTGGTCCAGGCGCCACCGCGGTAGAAAAATAGCTGCCAACCCGCCAGCGCGGTGATGCGCACCTCAAAGCGGCGGTCCTCGTCGCTGGGGTTTTGGCCCCAGCGCGCCGCCTGGCTCCAGGCGGCCAGTAGCTCGGCGCGGGTACTCACTGCGGGCGACTGCCAGCGCAGCCAATACGTGGTGTTGCCCACCAAGCGCTGCGACCAGGCCACCACGTGCAAGCCCTCGTCCGCAGACTGGCTGCCCCGGCGCAGCAGGCGCAGGGCTCGGCCGTCCCAGTCCATGCTGGGGTTGTTGGGCTGCTGGGCCAGCGCGTCCAGGTCGGCGCCCCACTGCGCCAAGGCGGTTTGCAGGGTCAGCACCTCGTCCGAATGCACGGCCAGGCGCTTTTGCGCGCCCACCATGGCGTCCAAGCCGCGCCAGGACATGGCCGCCATCAGCGCCATCAGCGCCAGCGCCACCAAGAGCTCCACCAGGGTGAAGCCGCGCTGGCCTTGGGGGCCTACGGGCAGGGCGTGTGGCGTTAGCATCAGTTGCGCCCCACGATGGTGGACAAGCGAAGCACCGGCTCGGTGGCATTGCGCACCTGGGCGTCCACGCGCACGAAGTTGGGGTTGGGCGTGGGCTGCACATTGAGCAGCACGGTGAAGGTCTGGCCGGCCTGCAGGCATTCGCGGCTGCTTTCGCCCACGCCGGGCATCTGGCGGCTCAGGCGAATTTGGTAGAGCGCGTTTTCGGCGCAGAGTTGGCCCAGCAGCACATCGCTTTGGCGTTGGGCGTGCAGGGTGAGCGCGCCGGTGGCCTTGAGGCCGGCTAGCAGCGCCACGCCCACGATGGTAAGCGCCACCAGCACTTCTACCAGGGTAAATCCGCGCAGGCGGTCGCGCTCGGGGCGGCGCGGGCCGGGCGTATTGGCGGAGCTCATGGCATCGTTCCCAGCGCGGTACCCAGCGGCACCAGAGCAAAGGGCCGCAGGCCGTCGGTGGCGAGTTGCAGCTGGATTTCGGGCTTGTTGCGTACCGCTAAGACCAGGCCCTGGGCGTCCAAGATCGGCTCGGGCCCCAGGCTCAGGCGCTCGGCATTGTTGCCAGGCGCGCCGGATGCGCCGGATGTTGGCGCGTGCAGCACGGCGGTTACGGAGGTGTCGGCACTGAGCCAGGCTTGGGGCGGCTGGGGCGGGTTCAGGCCCTCGAGCACAAAGCCGCCGCTTACTGCGCGCCAGTAAACCGGCGTGCCCTGCATGCGCGCGTGCGCACGGCCCGACTCCAGCACGGCGGCCAGGCGCTGGGCATCGCGCTCCAGCGCAGAGGCGCTGCTGTCACGCATGGCCAGCACCACGCCGGCGGACGCAATGGCCACGATGGCCATCACAACCAAAAGCTCCAGCAAGGTAAATCCCCGCGCGGTGCGGCGCGCAAGCCGCCAGCGACCACCCGCGCTGCAAGGCCCAGCCCTAGGGCGCAGTGCCCTAGGGCTGCCAGCTGCCAATGTCGGCATTTTTGCCCTCGCCGCCTGACTGGCCGTCGGCGCCGAAGGACATCACGTCAATCTCGCCCTTGACGCCGGGGTTCAGGTAGACATAGGGCTTGCCCCAGGGGTCGTTGGGCAGCTGGTCGAGGTTTTTCTTCCAGTTGGGCGGTACGGGCTCGGTTGTCGGCTTGGTGACCAGCGCGGGCAAACCTTGCTCGGCCGTGGGGTAGCGGCTGTTGTCAAGGCGGTAAAGCTTGAGCGCTTGCATCAGGTTGCTGACGTCGGTCTTGGCGGCGGTGACCTTGGCGTCGTCTGCCCGGTCCAGCACATTGGGCACGATGAGCGCGGCCAGCACGCCGATGATGAGCAGCACCACCATGAGTTCGATGAGGGTGAAGCCTTTGTGCGGGCTCGCCATGGCGCGGCTACGCAAAGAAGTGCGCTGAACAATGCTTGGTTTCATGTGCTGCGTTGCCGCTGGGGGCGCCGTTTTTAGAAAAAAGCCAGTTTAGCCAGATATCAAGACGTGCCGCCCCAGAATTCGGTTGTTGGAGCTGTGTGCTTTCACGCACTAAGTTCCCGGATAATCCGCGCATGTCCACCCCACACCCCCGCCCTTGGGCGCTCTACCTGGTCACCTTTGTGACGGCGCTGCTGGCCGCTGCCAGCGCGGCGTATTGGGCCTTGGGCCTTGCGGGAGTGGCCGGTACGCGCGCCCAAGCGGCCTCGGTGCTGGCAGACGCAATAGCCCCGGATGCCAAGGATCTGGCGCGCGCCCTGGGTGGCGATCTGGCGCCGCAAGCCAAACCGGTAGAAGCCACCAGCACCCAGTACCAGTTGCTTGGCGTCGTTGCTGGCCCGGTGGGCAAAGGCTACGCTTTGTTGGTGGTGGGCGGTGCGGCGCCAAAGACCTACACCGTGGGATCCGCCCTTGGTGAGGGCCAGGTGCTGCAGTCGGTTTCCACACGTGGCGCGCGCATCGGCAGCACGCTGCACGGCCAGACCACGCTTGAGCTTGGCTTGCCCAAGTTACCCGGCTCGTAGCTTCATATTTCCATGTGCGCGGGCGCGGCGCCGGCCGGATTTTTTCCGCACAGGGGCGCTGCGGGTTTTACCCGCTCGGTGCGGGCTGGGAATTCATGTAAGCTCACAGCAAGCTTTACTTTCATGTCCCCAGGAGCGATTCCATGCAAATAGGCGTACCTGCCGAGACTGCGGCGGGTGAAACCCGCGTTGCGGTTACCCCCGAAACGGTGAAAAAACTCATTGCCCAAGGCCATACGGTGCGGGTACAAACAGGCGCTGGCGTGCACGCCAGCGTCACGGATGCAGCCTATGCAGCCGCAGGCGCCGAAATCTGCGATGCCGCAGCTGCCCTTGCCAGCCCACTGGTGCTCAAGGTCGTGGCGCCCAGCGCCCAGGAGCTTTCGCACATGGTTTCGGGCGCGGCCCTGGTGGGCATGCTCAACCCCTTTGATGCCGACGGCCTGGCTCGCATGGCCGCTGCCGGTCTAACGGGCTTTGCTCTGGAAGCCGCGCCACGCACCACCCGCGCCCAAAGCATGGACGTGTTGTCCAGCCAGGCCAATATCGCGGGCTACAAGGCAGTGATGGTTGCCGCAGACAAATACCAGCGCTTTTTCCCCATGCTCATGACCGCCGCGGGCACCGTCAAGGCCGCGCGCGTGGTGATTTTGGGCGTGGGCGTGGCCGGTTTGCAGGCGATTGCCACCGCCAAGCGCCTGGGCGCGGTGATTGAGGCGTCCGACGTGCGTCCCAGCGTCAAAGAGCAAATCGAGTCACTGGGCGGCAAGTTTATTGAAGTGTCCTACGACACACCCGAAGAAAAAGACGCCGCCGTGGGCGTGGGCGGCTACGCCCGTCCTATGCCGCAAAGCTGGCTGGACCGGCAAAAGACCGAGGTCGCCAAACGCGTAGCGCTGGCCGATGTGGTGATTTCCACTGCGCTCATTCCAGGCCGTGCTGCGCCCGTGCTGGTGACCGAGGACATGGTCAAGAGC
>CANFNE010000060.1 GCA_947448105.1 Burkholderiales bacterium | reverse complement strand
GGCGACGCCGTGGTGGGCCGCAGCGCACAGTGGACCAACGGCGCCTGGACGGTGGACGCGCAAGCCACCCTGGCTGGCCAGGCCGTGGCGCTGCACTACCGCCTGGCCATTGCCGGCCAGCACAATGTGCGCAACTCCTGGGCGGCGGCGGCCTGCGCGCTGGCGGCTGGCGTGCACGGCGCGACGGTGGAGCGCGGCCTGCAGGCTTTTGTGCCGGTCAAAGGCCGCTCGCGTGCCTTTGCACTTGCGCTGGCCGGGCGCAGCGTCACCGTGGTGGACGACACCTACAACGCCAACCCCGACTCGGTGCGCGCCGCTATTGAAGTTCTGCGCGACCTGCCCGGCCCGCGCCTCCTGGTGTTGGGCGACATGGGCGAAGTCGGCAGCCAGGGCCCGCAATTCCACGCCGAGGCGGGTGCTTATGCGCAGCAATTGGGCATTGAACGCCTGCTGGCCGTGGGGGACTTGAGCCAGTCGGCCGTGGCTGCCTTTGGCACCGCTGGCGGCACAGCCCACCACTTTGCCGACATGGACGCCCTGTGCGCTGCGCTCAACGCCGCCCTGGCCACGACGGCCAGCGTGCTGGTCAAAGGTTCGCGCTTTATGCGCATGGAACGCGCCGTGGCCGCGCTGCAAGCCATCGCTGCCGGGTCCGCCACCGCTGTTGCCGCGCCAGCACAAGGAGAAACCGCATGTTGCTGAGTTTGGCGCAGTGGCTGCAGGCGCAAAACCCCGAGTGGGGCTTTTTGCGCGTGTTCCAGTACCTGACCTTTCGCGCCGTCATGGCTGCGCTCACCGCCTTGCTGATGGGCCTGGCCGCCGGCCCGGCCGTGATCCGGCGCCTGCGCGCGCTCAAGATCGGCCAGCCGATTCGCGGCTACGGCATGGAAAGCCACCTGGCCAAAAGCGGCACGCCCACCATGGGCGGTGTGCTGATCCTCATCTCGATTGCCAGCGCCACGCTGCTGTGGGCGGACGTGTCCAACCGCTTTGTCTGGATCGTGCTGCTGGTGACCCTGGCCTTTGGCGCCATTGGCTGGGTGGACGACTGGCGCAAAGTGGTCCACAAAGACCCCGAAGGCATGCGCTCGCGCGAGAAGTATTTTTGGCAGTCGCTCATTGGCGTGCTGGCCGCGCTCTATTTGGTGTTCAGCATTTCCGAGATCTCCAATGCGCGCGTGCTGGAGCTGTTTTACAACTGGGTGCGCTCGGGCTTTGATGTCAACCTGCCGCCCAAGGCCGGTTTGTTGTTGCCCTTCTTTAAGGAAATCAGCTACCCCTTGGGCGTGCTGGGTTTTGTGGTGCTCACCTACCTGGTGATCGTGGGTTCGAGCAACGCTGTGAACCTGACCGACGGCCTGGACGGCCTGGCCATCATGCCCGTGGTGATGGTGGCCTCCGCCCTGGGCGTGTTTGCCTATGTGACCGGCAGCGTGGTGTTTTCCAAATACCTGTTTTTGCCCCACATTCCGGGCGCAGGCGAGCTGCTGGTGTTTTGCGCGGCCATGGCCGGTGCCGGACTGGCGTTTTTGTGGTTCAACACCCACCCGGCCCAAGTGTTCATGGGCGACGTGGGCGCGCTGGCACTCGGCGCGGCACTGGGCACGGTGGCCATCATCGTGCGCCAGGAAATTGTGCTGGCCATCATGGGCGGCGTATTTGTGGTTGAAGCGCTGTCGGTGATGGCGCAGGTGCTGTATTTCAAATACACGCGCAAGCGTTTTGGCGAAGGCCGCCGCCTGCTGAAGATGGCGCCCTTGCACCACCATTTCGAGAAGCTGGGTTGGAAAGAAACGCAGGTGGTCGTGCGTTTTTGGATCATCACCATGCTCTTGTGCCTGGTCGGCTTGTCTACTTTGAAGCTGCGCTGATGGAACACACGCTGCACGGTCAACATGCTCTGGTCCTTGGCATGGGTGCCTCGGGCCTGGCCATGGCGCGCTGGTGCGCGGGCCAGGGTGCGCAAGTCACCGTGCTGGACAACCGCGCAGCACCCCCCCAAGCTGGCGCGCTGGCCGCATCCGTGCCCGCCGCCCGGCTGGTGCATGGCGAATTTGACGCCACCTGGATGGAAGGCAGCGATGTGCGCGCGGTGTTCGTAAGCCCCGGCCTGGCACCCCACCAAACCGCTGCGCTGCTGGACGCTGCCCGAGCGCGTGGCCTGTGGGTGGGCGGCGAACTCAGCCTGTATGCCCATGCGCTCCAAACTTTGGAAGCCAGCCAGGCCTACCACCCCGCCGTGCTGGCCGTGACCGGCACCAACGGCAAAACCACCGTGACCGCCCTCACGGCTGAGCTGGTGCGCGCTGCGGGCAAAACCGTGGCCGTGGCCGGCAATATCGGCCCCACGCTGCTCGACACGCTGGCCCAAGCCATCGCCGACGCCGCTTTGCCCCAGGTGTGGGTGCTTGAGCTGTCGAGCTTCCAGCTCAGCGCCACCGAGGGCTTTGCGCCCACAGCTGCCACCGTGCTCAACATCAGCCAGGACCACCTGGACTGGCACCCCGACCTGGCGCATTACGCCGCTGCCAAGGCCCGCATTTTTGGCCCAGACACGCTGATGGTGCTCAACCGCGACGACGCAGCGGTGATGGCCATGCTGAGCGCGCCGGTGCGCGTCAAGCAGCGCCTGGTGGAGCGCGCGCACGTTACCTTTGGCCTGACCCAGCCGCAGCGGCCGGGCGACTATGGACTGGAGGACGCAGGCGGCATGGTCTGGCTGGTGCGCGCGCAAGACGCGGACGAGACCCTCAAGCGCCTGCGCAACGGCGACTTCGCTGAAGTACCTGAAGTGCACATCCAGCGCCTGCTGCCCATCGAGGTGCTGCGCATTCGTGGCCGCCACAACGCCAGCAACGCCCAAGCCGCCCTGGCCCTGGCCAGCGCCGCTGGTTGCGCGCTGGGCCCCATGCTGTTTGGCCTGCGCGAATACCGGGGCGAGCCGCACCGGGTGCAGCACATTGGCACCTTGAATGGCGTGGAATTTTTTGACGACAGCAAAGGCACCAACGTAGGCGCCACCGTGGCTGCCCTCAACGGCCTGGGCGAAGACCGCCGTCTGGTGCTGATTCTGGGCGGCGAGGGCAAAGGCCAGGACTTCGCGCCGCTGGCCGCACCGGTGCGCCGCTTTGTGCGCGCGGTGGTGCTGATAGGCCGCGACGCCCCGCTGATCCGCCAGGCTTTGGTGGATACCGGCGTAGCGCTGATAGACGCTGAATCGATGGAGCGCGCGGTGGCCCTGGCCAATGCGCAAGCGCACGCGGGCGACGCGGTACTGATGTCGCCGGCCTGTGCCAGCTTTGACATGTTTCGCGACTACGCCCACCGGGCCCAGGTGTTTTGCGACGCCGTGGCTGAACTGGCCTTGGCGCAAGGCACGGTGATGGAGATGGCCGCATGAGCGCCGCGCAAGCCCTGTGGATCCGCTGGTTCAAGCCGGTCACCCCCGAGAGCGACGCCCTGCCGGTGCGCCTGGGTCGGCGCGCGAGCTACCAAACCGCAGCCAGCGCCAGCCAGGCCAGCAGCTTTGACCACGCTTTTTTGGCAGTCGTTTTGATCCTGGTGGTGTGGGGTGCGGTGATGGTCTATTCCGCCACCATCGCCATGCCGGACAACCCGCGCTTTGCCAACTACACGCACAACTACTTTTTGGTACGCCACGTGGCGTCGATTGCGGCAGCGGTGATCGCGGCCTTGATCGCGTTCCAGGTGCCTCTTGAAAAATGGGAACGCATTGCGCCCATGCTGTTCATCGTTTCGCTCGTTTTGCTGCTGGCGGTGCTGCTGCCCTTTATTGGCAAGGGCGTCAATGGCGCCAAGCGCTGGATCTCGCTGGGCGTGACCAACTTCCAGCCCTCCGAGCTGGCCAAGTTTTCTGCCGTGCTGTATGCGGCGGGCTATATGGTGCGCAAGATTGAGCTCAAGGAAGACTTCATCAAAGCCGTCTGGCCCATGGCTGCGGCCGTGGCCATCATGGGCAGCTTGCTGCTGGCCGAGCCTGACATGGGCGCCTTCATGGTGATTGCCGTGATTGCCATGGGCATATTGTTTTTGGGCGGTGTGAACGCCCGCATGTTCTTTTTGATCTCCGGCGTGCTGATGGGTGCGTTCGCGCTCATGATCGCCTTTAACGACTACCGCCGCGCGCGCATTTTTGCCTACCTCGACCCCTGGACCGAACACAACGCGCTGGGCAAGGGCTACCAGCTCACCCACTCGCTGATCGCCATCGGCCGGGGCGAAATCTTTGGCGTGGGTCTGGGCGGGAGCGTAGAAAAACTGCACTGGTTGCCCGAAGCCCATACCGACTTTTTGCTGGCCGTGATTGGCGAGGAATTTGGCCTGGTCGGCGTGCTGCTCCTACTGGGCCTGTTTTTGTGGCTCACCCGCCGCCTGATCCACATCGGGCGCCAGGCCGTGGCGCTGGACCGGGTGTTTGCCGGACTGGTGGCACAGGGTGTGGGCATCTGGATGGGCTTTCAGGCCTTCATCAACATGGGCGTGAACCTGGGCGCGCTGCCCACCAAGGGCTTGACCCTGCCGCTCATGAGTTATGGCGGCTCGGCGATTTTGATCAACCTGATCGCCTTGGCGGTGGTGCTGCGGGTGGACTACGAAAACCGCCAACTGATGCAAGGGGGCCGGGCATGAGCGCCGCAAGCCTGCAACGCACCGCCTTGGTCATGGCCGGGGGCACCGGCGGCCACATCTTTCCGGGCCTGGCTGTGGCGCAAGCGCTGCGCGAGCGCGGCTGGCGCGTGCACTGGCTGGGCGCGCCCGACAGCATGGAAAGCCGCCTGGTGCCCGCGCGCGGCTTTGCGCTGGAAACCATCGCCTTCTCGGGCGTGCGCGGCAAGGGCCTCAAAACCCTGGCGCTGCTGCCCCTGCGTTTGGCGCGCGCACTCGCACAAAGCGCCCAGGTGCTGCGCCGCGTGCGCCCCGACGTGGTGCTGGGTTTTGGGGGCTATATCAGCTTGCCTGCGGGCCTGATGGCTTCCCTCTTGCGCATTCCATTGGTGCTGCACGAGCAAAACTCGGTGGCCGGCGCTGCCAACCGCGTGCTCGCCCGCCTGGCGCGGCGGGTGTTTTGTGCATTCCCCGGCGCATTGCCCGCGGGCCAGTACGTGGGCAATCCCTTGCGCACCGAGTTCCTGAACCAGCCCGCACCAGAGCAGCGCTTTGCCGGGCGCACCGGCCCCTTGCAGGTGCTGGTGGTCGGTGGCAGCCTGGGCGCGCGTGCGCTGAACGCGGTCGTGCCGCAAGCCTTGGCCCTGATGCCCGCAGCGCAGCGTCCGGTGGTGCTGCACCAAAGCGGCGAAAAGCAAATGCAAGCGCTGCGCGCCAACTACACCGCGGCCGGTGTCGATGCGACCTTGACGCCTTTTATCGACAACACCGCCCAGGCCTATGCCGACGCCGACCTGGTGCTGTGCCGCGCAGGCGCGAGCACCGTGACCGAAATCGCCGCTGTGGGCGCCGCTGCCCTGTTTGTGCCTTTTCCCTTTGCGGTGGACGACCACCAGACCCACAACGCCCACTTTTTGGTAGACCAGGGCGCAGGCTGGTTGGTGGACGAGCGCACGCTGACGCCGGCGTTTCTGGCCGACTGGCTGCAGCGCTGCGACCGCGCGCTGCTGCTGCAGCACGCCAGCGCCGCCAAGAAGCTGCAAAACATCCAGGCCACCGAAGCGCTGGTCGCGGCCTGCGAGGAACTCGCTCCATGAAACACGCCATCCAACACATCCATTTCGTCGGTGTCGGCGGCTCGGGCATGTCCGGCATTGCCGAGATCTTGCACAACCTGGGTTACACCATATCCGGCTCGGACCTGGCCGACAGCGCCACGCTGCGCCGCCTGGCCTCTTTGGGCATACAGACGCACGTGGGCCATGACGCGGCGCATGTAGCGCGGGCCGACGCCGTGGTCACCTCCACCGCCGTGCAGGCCAGCAACCCCGAAGTGCTGCGTGCGCGTGAACTGCACATTCCTGTGGTGCCGCGCGCGCTGATGCTCGCCGAGCTGATGCGCCTCAAGCAAGGCATTGCGATTGCAGGCACCCATGGCAAAACCACCACCACCAGCCTGGTGGCCAGCGTGCTGGCCCAGGCGGGACTGGACCCGACCTTTGTGATTGGCGGACGATTGAACAGCGCGGGCGCCAATGCGCGGCTGGGTAGCGGCAACTACATCGTGGTCGAGGCCGACGAGTCCGACGCGTCGTTCCTGAACCTGCTGCCGGTGATGGCCGTGGTGACCAATATCGACGCCGACCACATGGAAACCTATGGCCACGACTTTGGCCGCTTAAAGCAGGCCTTTGTCGACTTTTTGCACCGCATGCCTTTTTACGGCACCGCGATTTTGTGCACCGACGACCCCGCGGTGCGCTCCATCGCCGACCAGGTGACCTGCCCGATTACCAGCTACGGCTTTGACGAGGGCGCCCAGGTGCGCGCAGTCAATGTGCGCGCGGTGGACGGGCAAATGCATTTCACCGTGCAGCGGCGCAACGGCGTGACCCTGCCGGACCTGGACGTGGTGCTCAACCTGCCCGGGCGCCACAACGTGCTCAACGCCTTGTCGGCCATTGCCGTGGCGGTGGAACTCAATATCGACGACGCTGCGGTGCAAACGGCCTTGGCCGAATTCAAGGGCGTGGGCCGGCGCTTTCAGCGCTATGGCGACCACGCGCTGGCCCAAGGCGGCGTGGTCACCGTGGTGGACGACTACGGTCACCACCCCGTGGAGATGGCCGCCACGCTGGCCGCCGCACGCGGGGCATTCCCCGGTCGGCGCCTGGTGCTGGCGTTTCAGCCCCACCGCTACACCCGCACGCGCGACTGTTTTGAAGACTTCGTCAAGGTCATGGGCCAGGCCGACGTGGTGCTGCTGGCCGAGGTCTATGCCGCAGGCGAAGCGCCGCTGGTGGCCGCAGACGGCCGCTCCCTGGCACGCGCCCTGCGCGTGGCGGGCAAGTTGGAACCTGTTTTTGTGGATGACATCACCGCCATGGCCGCTGCTGCCGTGGCCAACGCCCTCAGCGGCGACGTGCTCTTGTGCATGGGCGCGGGCTCCATCAGCGCCGTACCCGCCAAAGTGGTGGAACTGCTCAAAGCACAGGCGCAAGATGCCGGAGGCCAGGCATGAACACGCACAACTTCGGCAAAGTGGCCGTACTCATGGGCGGCGCGTCGGCCGAGCGCGAAATATCCTTGCTCTCGGGCCAGGGCGTCTTGCAGGCCCTGCGCTCCCAAGGCGTGGACGCCCATGGCTTTGACCCGGCCCAGCGCGACGTGTCTGCGCTCAAGACCGAAGGCTTTGCACGCTGCTTTATCGCCCTGCACGGCCGCTTTGGCGAGGACGGCACCATCCAAGGCGCCTTGGAGCTGCTGGGCATTCCCTACACCGGCTCCGGCGTCATGGCGTCGAGCCTGGCCATGGACAAGACCATGACCAAGCGCCTGTGGACCGCCGAGGGCTTGCCCTCGCCGCGCTACTGCACGCTGGGCCCCGACCAGCACAGCGAGGCCGACCTGCAGCACGTGATTGCCAGCCTGGGCCTGCCGCTGATCGTCAAGCCGCCCCACGAAGGGTCGTCCATTGGCATTACCAAGGTGACGCAGTCCGGGCAACTGCCCGGCGCCGTGGCCCTGGGCGCGCAGTACGAACCCGAGCTGCTGTGCGAAGAGTTCATCGTGGGCGAAGAGGTGACGTGCCCGGTCATTGGCAGTGGAGCAACTGCCCGCACGCTGCCGGTGGTACGTATCCAGGCACCCGACGGCGCCTACGACTACCAAAACAAATACTTCACCGACGCCGTTTCCTACCTGTGCCCGAGCGGCCTTCCCGCGGCTGAAGAAGCCGAGATCGCCCGCATCGTGCTGGCGGCGTACCGCAGCCTGGGCTGCCGGGGCTGGGGCCGGGCCGACGTGATGATCCGCGCCAGCGACCGCAAGCCCTTTTTGCTGGAAATGAACACCTCGCCCGGCATGACCGGCCACTCGCTGGTGCCCATGTCGGCGCGCGCTGCAGGCACGCGCTACGAAGACCTGTGCCTGCAAATTCTGTCGCTGGCCTCCCTCGACAGCAGAGCCCACCCCCGGAGCACGCCATGAACCGCAGCGAGGCCCCCGCCATGGACCTGCGCCTGATGAACGGCGTGGCCGTGCTGCTGTTTGCCGTGTTTTTGGGCTCGGTGGCGGTGACCGTGACGCGCTGGGTGTCCAACCGGCAGGCGTTCTCGCTGCAAGGCATTACGGTGTTAGGCGATGTGGGCCACGCCAATGTGCCCACGGTGCGCGCCCATGTGGTCTCGCGCGTGGCGGGCACCTTCTTTAGCGTGGACCTGGCGCGCACCCGCAGTGTGTTTGAAGCCATGCCCTGGGTGCGCCACGCCGTGGTGCACCGCGACTTTCCCAACCGCCTGCGTGTGCAATTGCAAGAGCACCAGGTCGCCGCCTACTGGGGCGACGCCAACGAGCCGCGCCTGCTCAACACCTTTGGCGAAGTGTTTGACGCCAATGTGGGCGAGGTCGAGGTCGACGACCTGCCGCGCCTGAACGGCCCAGTGGGCCAAAGCGCGGCCGTGCTCGCGGCCTACCGGGCGTTATCCCCGCAGTTTGCCGCCCTGGATTTGACGATTGAAAACCTGGAACTCACCAGCCAAGGCAGCTGGCGCGTGGGCCTGAGCGGCGGCGCGGTGATTGAGGCCGGCCGCGGCGAGCTTGAAGACGTCCAGGCGCGCACCCGCAATTTCCTGAAAACACTGACGCGCGTGTTGGCACGCTACCAGCGCCCGGTTGGCGCGCTGGAGTCTGCCGACCTGCGCCACGAAAACGGTTACGCCATCCGGCTGCGCGGCATCAGCACCCTCGCCGCTGTGGCACCCACCCATTGAAGATTAACCAAGCAGGTACGCAATATGGCCCGTGAATACAAAGACTTAGTCGTCGGTCTGGACATCGGCACCGCCAAAGTGATGGCGGTGGTCGCAGAGGTGCTGCCCGGCGGCACCCTGCGCCTGGCCGGTTTTGGCTCGGCGCCCAGCAACGGCCTCAAGCGCGGCGTGGTGGTCAACATCGACGCCACGGTGCACAGCATCCAGCAGGCGCTCAAAGAAGCCGAGCTGATGGCCGACTGCAAAATTACCCGTGTCTACACCGGCATTACCGGCAGCCATATCCGCGGCATCAACTCCAGCGGCATGGTCGCCATCAAGGACCGCGAGGTCACCCAGGCCGACGTGACCCGCGTGGTGGAAACCGCCAAGGCGATCCATATTTCCAGCGACCAGCGCCTGCTGCTGGTCGAGCCGCAAGAGTTCATCATCGACGGCCAGGACGTCAAGGAACCCATAGGCATGAGCGGCATGCGCTTGGAGGCCAAGGTGCACATCGTCACCGGCGCGCAAAGTGCGGCCGAAAACATCATCAAATGCGTGCGCCGCTGCGGCCTGGAAGTCGAGCAGCTCATGCTCAACCCGCTGGCGTCGAGCCTGTCGGTGCTGACCGAAGACGAACGCGAACTCGGCGTGGCGCTGGTGGACATTGGCGCGGGCACCACCGACATCGCCATCTTCACCAACGGCGCCATCCGCCACACCGCCGTGATTCCCATCGCCGGCGACCTGATCACCAGCGACATCGCCATGGCGCTGCGCACCCCGACCAAGGACGCCGAAGAAATCAAGGTCGAAAGCGGCCACGCCAAGCAAATCCTGGTCGACCCCGATGTGCAGGTCGAAGTGCCAGGCCTGGGCGACCGCAGCCCGCGCATGCTCAGCCGCCAGGCGCTCGCTGGCGTGATTGAGCCGCGGGTTGAAGAAATCTTCACGCTGGTCAACCAGGTGATGCGCGAATCGGGTTTTGAAGAAGTGCTGTCCTCGGGCATTGTTTTGACCGGCGGCAGCTGCGTCATGCCCGGCATGGTCGAACTCGGCGAGGACATCTTCCTCAAACCCGTGCGCCGCGGCATCCCGCTGTATGCCAACGCGCTGGCCGACATGGTGGCGCAACCCCGCGCGGCGGTGGTGATGGGCTTCTTGGAAGAAGCCCGCATTGCCCGCATGCGCGGCATCAAAGTGGCGCAAAAAGGCGGCTCGGTCAAGAGCGCTTTTGGCCAGATCCGTGACTTCTTTGCCGGGAACTTCTAAATGCATCAAATTACTCACTTTGAAGCGCGAAATTCATGCTCCCAGACGGCACAATCCCTGTGGCGGGCGCGTGCCGGGCCGCCAAGGCGAAGTTCCTCTTTTCTGATACCGCTTTTTTCATTTTCCGTTTGCAAAACTACTAGGAGCTCCGCATGTCCATCGAACTAATTGAAGACGAATCTTTCAACCAAGGCACCTTGATCAAGGTGATCGGCGTTGGCGGCGGCGGCGGCAACGCGGTTGAGTACATGATCCAGTCTTCAGTGACCGGTGTCGAGTTCATTTGCGCCAATACGGACGCGCAAGCCCTGAACCGCAGCAGCGCGCACCGCCGCATCCAGTTGGGCGAGAGCGGCCTGGGCGCCGGCAGCCGCCCCGACAAGGGCCGCATGTCCGCCGAGCAAGCCGAGGCCGACATCCGCATCGCCATCGAAGGCGCCAACATGCTCTTCATCACCGCCGGCATGGGCGGAGGCACTGGCACTGGCGCAGCACCGGTGGTCGCTCAGGTCGCCAAGGAGTTGGGCATTCTGACTGTGGCAGTGGTGACCAAGCCGTTTGCCCACGAAGGCAGGCGCATGCGCTTGGCTCAAATCGTCATTGTAGCGCTGGTCGAACATGTCGATTCACTGATTATTGTACCGAACGAAAAGTTGATGACTGTACTGGGTGAGGATACCACCT
>CANFNE010000059.1 GCA_947448105.1 Burkholderiales bacterium | reverse complement strand
CATTCGTTGTGCACGCCGGGCGCTTGCAGCAGCTCGGTCAGCGCTCCCACCGGCCAGCCGCCGCCGGGCAAATGCAGGTCTAACAGCGCCTCGCCCGTGGCCACTGTGCGCTGGGGCGCCAGCGCCAGGGCGTGGGCGCGCCAGACGTCGGCGTGGAGCGCGTCCAGCGCGTCAGCGGCAGGTGCGCTGTCGTCAAAAAACTCCGCAAAGGCTTGTTGGGCGACCATTTTTTCCAAAATACTGTTGTTATGAACAGTATAGGGTGAATGGCTTTGTGGCGCCCTTTTGCGCCAAATTTTGGGTCGGCGTTTAGTCGGAACTGGCCGTTTTGGCGTGCCTGCGGTGGTTGCAGGCGTCGTGGCTGATGGCCAGGTTGTCTTGGTGGCTGCTGCCGCCCTCGCTCAAAGGCCGGATGTGTTCCAGCGTGGCGTCCCCCGGCAACACGTGCTGGCCGCACATCCAGCAAGGCACCACGCCGTGCAACTGGCGCGCCACGGTTTTGTAAATCTTGTCGCGGGTGAGGGACAGGCGGCTCATGGTTGAAAAAACGGATGGATCGAGAGTGACAACGCTCGGCTACTCGTACGCCGCTATTGTGAAGCACCGCCACTAATAATTTATACCACTTAGTGGCACAATAAAGCATGAAACGTGTTTTTAAAACCCGCTACTTCACCCGCTGGATGCGAAAGACGGCGCTTAGCGACGACGCGCTCTGCACTGCAGTCATTGAAATGGCACAAGGTTTGGTCGATGCTGACTTGGGCGGCGGGATTGTAAAAAAACGCGTCGGGCTTGCGGGTCGCGGCAAGCGCGCGGGAGCACGAACCTTGGTTGCTACCAACAAGGGAAACCGGTGGTTTTTTGTGTACGGGTTTGAAAAAAATGACCGCGCCAACATCTCGGACGACGAGCTGGAAGCGCTGAAAGACATTGCCGAGCAACTGTTAGCCAGGACCGGCAAACAACTGGATGACGCCACGAACGACGGATCTTTAACGGAGATATGCCATGACCCAAAAATCTAAGGCCAAGAGCCCCATTTTTGAAGCTGTCCACGAGACGGCAAGCGATCTGCATCGCTTGGGTTTCATCGACAAGCGAAAAATGCGCAAATTCGATGTACTTTGCCTAGATCCCATCCCGGCCTACGACAGCGAAAAAATTCGCGCCCTGCGAGACCACCTTCAACTCAGCCAAGCGGTTCTGGCGTCGGTGCTCAATACCAGCTTGTCCACCGTGCGCAAATGGGAAGTGGGCGACAAACACCCCAGCGGCCCATCGCTCAAGCTGCTCAATCTTTTGGACCGCAAGGGGCTGGAGGCGGTCATTTGAGCCACCCCGCGCCACGTCTGCAGCCAGGCTTTGTCGCGTTTCACAGCAACCGCGCCGAAAACCTGGCCGAGGTGGTGGCTTCGTGGTTGCAGCGCTCACCCTTGCCGCCGCTGACCGAAGAGGTGATCTTGGTGCAAAGCAACGGCATGGCCGAGTGGATGAAGATGGAACTGGCGCGCCGGGGCGGCGTGTGCGCGGCTACGCGGGTGGAGCTGCCTTCGCGCTTTTTATGGCGCACCTACCGCCAGGTGCTGGGCGCGCACGCGGTGCCCAGCGATTCGCCGCTGGACAAGCTGCCCATGGGCTGGCGATTGATGCAGTTGCTGCCCGGTCTGCTGGCCGAGCCCGCCATGGCGAGCGTGTTTGCGCCGGTGGCCGGGTTTCTGCAGGGCGACGAGCCCGAGCGCCTGCTGCAGCTCGCCACCCAGCTGGCCGATTTGTACGACCAGTACCAAAACTACCGCAGCGACTGGCTGGAAGCCTGGGCCGCCGGCCACGACCACGTGCTGCTGGCCAATGGAGTGGCCCAAACCTTGGCGCCCGACCAGCTGTGGCAAAGCGCGCTGTGGCGCGCGCTCTTGGCCACGCTCAGCGCCGCCGAGCAGCAGTGCATACGCCCGCGCCTGCACCAGCAGGTCTTGCAGCGCCTGGCCAGTGGCGCGCCGCTAGCGCAGCCGGTGGCCCAGCGCGTCACTGCCTTTGGCATGAGCCAAATGCCTGCGGCCACCTTGCAGGCGCTGGCCGCGCTGGCGCCGCACAGCCAGGTGATCTTGGCCATTCCCAACCCCTGCCGCTACTACTGGGGCGACATCATGGACGGGCGCGAACTGCTGCGCTCGCTGCGCCGGCGCCAGCCCCTGCGCAAAGCCCAAGCGCTGGACGACGTGCCGCTGCAAGACATGCACGCCCACGCCCACCCGCTTTTGGCCGCCTGGGGCCGCCAAAGCCGCGACTTTGTGCGCCAGCTTGATGTTTTTGACGACGCCGAACACAGCAAGCAGCAATTCGCCCTGGCCAAGATCGACTACTTTGACGACAGCGACGAGGGGCCCCACACGCCGCTCTTGCAGCAGGTGCAAAACCGCATTCGCGACCTGGTGCCCCTGCACGAACACCCCGAGTGCGCCATTGGCGCGCAAGACCGCTCCATCGTCTTTCACAGCGCGCACAGCGCGGTGCGCGAGCTTGAAGTGCTGCACGACCAGCTCTTGCAGGCGCTGGCCCAGCCCCCGGCGCACGCGGGCCAAGCGCCCCTGAACCCGCGCGACATCATCGTCATGGTGCCCGACATTGAGGCGCTGGCCCCGTCCATCCGCGCGGTGTTTGGCCAGTACAAGCGCGGGGACGCGCGCCATATTCCCTTTGACATTGCCGACATGGGCGCCCAGGCCAGCAGCCCGCTGATTGCCGCCGTGGCCTGGCTCTTGCGCCTGCCCGCGCAGCGCTGCCGCATGGGCGAGCTGGTCGACCTGCTGGAAGTGCCCGCCGTGGCCGCGCGCTTTGGCATTGCGCCGGAGTCGCTGCCCCAGCTCACGCAGTGGATGGCGGGCGCGGGCATCCGCTGGGGCCTGAACGCCGCGCACCGCGCAGACTTAGGGCTAGACGCCTGCGGCGAGCAAAACAGCGCCTGGTTTGGCCTGCGCCGCATGCTGCTGGGCTATGCCAGCGGCGCCCAGCCGGTGGATTCGCCCCTGCCCAGCCTGCAAACCATTGCGCCCTATGCCGAAGTGGGCGGCCTGGACGCCGAACTGGCTGGCGCGCTGGCGCAACTGCTGCACGCGCTGCAGCACTGGTGGACGGTGGCCAGCACCAGCACTACGCCGCAAGAATGGGTAGCGCACTGCCACACCCTGCTCGCCGACCTGGTGCAAGCCGACACCGAAGCCGACCGCCTGGCCCAAGCCGCCTTGCAAGACGGCCTGCAGGCCTGGCAGCGCGCCTGTGAGCAAGCAGGGTTTGACCAAAGCGTGCCACTGGCCGTGCTGCGCGCAGCCTGGCTGCAGGCGCTGGAGCTGCCCCAGGCCAAGCAGCGCTTTCGGGCCGGGGGCATTACCTTTTGCACGCTCATGCCCATGCGCGCCATTCCGTTTGAAGTGGTCTGCCTGCTGGGCATGAACGACGGCGACTACCCCCGGCGCAGCACGCACAGCGACTTGGACCTGATGGCCTTGCCCGGCGCGGCCCGCCCCGGCGACCGCTCGCGGCGCGACGACGACCGCCAGCTCATGCTCGAGTCGCTCCTGTCGGCGCGCCGCCTGCTGTATATCAGTTGGAGCGGGCGCAATGTGCGCGACAACGCCGAGCAACCCGCCTCGGTGCTGGTGGCCCAGTTGCGCGACTACCTGCGCGCTGGCTGGGGCGATGCGGTGGTCAGCAGCCGCACCACCGAACACCCGTTGCAGCCCTTTAGCCGCCGCTACTTTGAAGCAGACAGCCCCTTGTTCACCTACGCCCGCGAGTGGCGTGCCATGCACCAGGCAAACGCCGCCGCTGCACCCTCAGAACAGGGCCTGCCCGCATTTATGCCCAACCCCAACGTGCCACTCACGCTGCAGCAGCTCACCCAGTTTTTGCGCAAACCGGCCAAGGCTTTTTTTCGCCAGCGCCTGCTGGTGTCCTTTGGCGAAGACGCTGTCGACGCACTGGACGACGAGCGCTTTGCCATAGCCGGCTTAGACCAATACCAGCTTGTGCAAGACCTGCTGCAAAGCGCCACCGCCGCGCCCAGTGCCGCAGCAGCAGCCGACCAGGTGCAACGCGCGCTGGGCCAGCTGCGTCTGGCGGGCGCCTTGCCCTTGCGCGGCTTGGGCGACCTGGAACAGCAAAAATTGCAAGGTAGCGTGGCCGCCACGCTGCAAGCCTGGCACGAAGCACAGGCGCGCTTTGCGCACAGCGCACAGCGCCAGCCGCTGCGCCTGCAGACGGGCGACGTGGTGCTGGAAGACTGGGTGGACGGACTGCGCCAAGGCCCGCCCGATGCGCAGGGCGCCGCACCCCTGGCCTGGCTGGCCCTGGACCCCGGCCAGCTCTGCGAAAAAACCACCAAGCCCCAACCCCGCCCCAGCCAATTGCTGGGCGCCTGGCTGCGCAGCCTGGCGGGCGCAGCCTGCGGCGTGCAGGCCACCGGCGTGCTGGTGGGGCGTGACAGCGTGATTGAGATCACGCCCATGCCCCAGCGTGAGGCGCGCCAAACGCTGGAGCGGCTTTTGCAACTCTGGCAAACCGGCATGCAAGCGCCCCTGCCGCTGCCGCCCAAAACCGCGCTGGCCTGGTTACCACTTACCGAGCAGCCAGCCAAAGCGCAGCAAGCCGCACGCACCCAGTACGAAGGCGCCGAACAAGTGCGCGGCGACGTGGAAGAGAGCTGCATGGCCCGCCTGTTCCCCGACTTTGAAACGCTGGCCGCCGACGGCCAGTTTGCGGCGCTGGCGCAAGAGATTTACCAGCCCCTGCTGGACTGGCAAAAAACGCATGTGCGTGCCACCTTGCACCCCAAAGACAGCGCCGATGCGGCGGACGCGAATGGCGAAGGGGACGCGCCATGAACGCACACGACCACGACCGAGACTTCGAACACGACGCCAGCGCCAGCCTGCCACTGCAGCCCGACACCTTGGACCTGTGGGGCAGCCGCCTGATCGAGGCCAGCGCAGGCACCGGCAAGACTTGGACGATTGCCGCGCTCTACCTGCGCCTGGTGCTAGGCCACGGCAATGCCAACGGGGAGGCGCACGGCTTTGACCGCCCCCTGCGCCCTGCTGAGATTTTGGTGATGACGTTTACCCGCGCCGCCACGCGCGAACTGTCCGACCGCATCCGCGCCCGGCTGCTGCAGGCGGCGCAGTGCTTTCGGGGCGCGTTGACCGCTGCGAGCGACCCGTTTTTGGCCACGCTGTTGGCCGACTACCCCGCAGGCCCGGCGCGCAGCCAGGCCGCCTGGGCGCTGGACAACGCGGCCCAAAGCATGGACGAGGCCGCCGTTTACACGATTGACGCCTGGTGCCAGCGCATGCTGCGCGAACACGCCTTTGACAGCGGCAGTCTGTTTGACGAAACACTGGTAGCCGACGAAGAAGCCCTGCGCACCGAAGCCGCGCAAGACTACTGGCGCCAAGGCTGCTACCCGCTGGACGCCCCGGCGCTGCAGCAGGTGCTGGCCGTCTGGCGCACTGTGGAAGCGCTGGTGGCCGACATGCGCGCGCTGGCCCCGCAAGCCACGCCCGCGATGAACGCCCATCAAACGCTGGCCGAGGTTCTAAGCCAGGCCAGCGCCGAGCGCAGCCTCGCCGTGCAGCACTTGCGCCAGGGCTGGGCCGAGCGCGCGCAAGCGATGCAAGACTGGCTGGACGGACAAACCGCAAACCACAAAAAAGACTGGGACGGCCGACGACTGAGCCCAAAAAATTACACCACTTGGCTCACCACCCTCAAAGACTGGGCCCGTGGCGACCTGGCCGACGATGTGCCAAAACTCAACAAAGGCTGGCAACGCTTTACCCCCGAAGGCCTGCAAGAAGCGCGCAAAGCCGACGCCCCGCACCTGACGCCGCCCAGCGTATTTGCCGAATTCGCCACCCTGCAAGCCGCCTGCGCGCAATTGCCCGAAGTGGGCGTGTCCCTGCGCCTGCACGCCGCCAGCTGGGTGCGCGCGCGCCTGCAAATGCGCAAGCGCCAGAGCGGCAGCTTTGGCTTTGCCGACCTGCTCGAGCGCTTTCACGCCGCCCTGCACGGTGAACACGGCCAGCGCCTGCGCGAGCGCATGGTGCAGCAGTACCCGGTGGCGCTGATTGACGAGTTTCAAGACACCTCGCCCCTGCAATACCAAATCTTTGACCAGATTTACCAGGTGGCGCAGAACGCGCGCAGCAGCGCGCTGCTGCTCATTGGCGACCCCAAGCAGTCGATTTATGGCTTTCGCGGCGCCGATATTTACAGCTACCTGCAAGCGCGCCGCGCCACTGCCGGGCGCCACTACGCGCTGCAAACCAACTTCCGATCCACCCCGGCGCTGGTGGGCGTGGTCAACCACTGTTTTGCCCAGGCCGAGCGCAGCCAAGCGGGCGGCGCTTTTGGCTACCGGCAGGCGCAAGACAACCCGCTGCCCTTTACCGAAGTGCAGGCCCAAGGCCTGCCCGTGCAACTGGTAGACGCCAACGGGCCGCTGCCCGCCATGGCGCTGGTGCACGCGCTTGATGTCCATAGCAGTCTGGACATGCGCCGGCATTTTTCCGAGCTGTGCGCCGCCCAGATCGTGGCCTGGCTGGGGGACGCGCACACCGGCTTTGCCAGCATAGATAGCGCTGCAGACGCCGCGTTCAAGCGCCTGCGCCCGGCCGACATCGCCATCCTGGTGCGCACCGGCAAAGAGGCCAGCGCGGTGCGCCAAGCGCTGGAGCGCCGGGGCGTGGCCTCGGTCTATTTGTCGGACCGCGACTCGGTGTTTGACAGCCCCGAGGCGCACGACCTCATTCATTGGCTGCGCGCCGTGGCCAACCCGCAAGATGTGCGTCTGGTGCGCGCCGGCCTGGCCACCGCCACGCTGGGCCTGAGCCTGGACACGCTGGGCTGGCTGGCCCACAACGACGAAGCCTTTGACCAGCGCAGCGAACAACTGCGCGCGCTTCGCACCGTCTGGCAAACCCAGGGCGTGCTGGCCATGCTGCGCCAAACCCTGCACCAGCTCGCCTTGGCCGCCCAGTGGCGCAACGCTGCGAATGGCGAGCGCCGCCTGACCAACTTTTTGCACCTGGCCGAGCTGCTGCAAACCGCCAGCGGCACGCTCGACGGTGAACACGCGCTGGTGCGCTGGCTGCGCACCCAAATCGACGACGGCACCGCACAAGGCGACGCGCAAATCGTGCGCCTGGAGAGCGACGCCGATCTGGTCAAGGTCATCACCATCCACAAAAGCAAAGGCCTGCAATACCCGCTGGTGTGTCTGCCCTTTGCCTGCAGCTTTCGCGAAAAAGAACGCAAAAGCACGCGCTTTGTCGATCTGCCCGCCCAAGACGGCAGCCGCGAAGTGCTGCTGCAATACGACGATGCGCAACTCGCCCTGGCCGACGCCGACCGCCTGCGCGAAGACCTGCGCTTGTTGTACGTGGCACTCACGCGCGCGCAGCACAGTGTGTGGCTGGGGTTTTCGGCGCTTAAGGTGGGCAACAACGAGCAATGCGTGGCGCACAAAAGCGCGCTCGGCCACTTGCTGGGTGGCGACACGCCGCGCGACGGCACCGATTGGCTGGGGCCACTGCAAGCCCTGGCCGATGGCAAGCACCATATCGTGCTGCAAGCCGCTCCGCAAAGTAGCGCCCGCACGCCGCTGGCCCAAAGCACAACGCCCACCCCTCTGCGCGATGCAGCGCCCTACCAGGCGCAGTTTGAGCGCGACTGGACGATTGGCAGCTTCTCGCGCATGAGCAAAAACCTGACCCCGGCGGCGGGCGCGCTGTCCGAACTCTTGCCCATCCAAGTCATCCGTCCGGCGGACGATGAAGGCAACGAGCGCGAGGGCGCAGACGCGCCGCTGCTTGCCGTGGTTTCGCCCTTGGCACCGGGCCCCGTGGGATCTACCGCCGACCTGTTCGGCGATACGGCCCCCATGCTGCAGCCCGAACGCGTCTGCCACAGTTTTACCCGCGGCGCCAAAACGGGCAACTTCTTGCACGCCCAACTCGAATGGCTGGCCGCCGAACAATTTGCCCTGGCCGACCAACCCGCACTGCAAGAGCGCCTGCGCAAACGCTGCGAGCGCGCAGGCTACGCGGCCCAGGCCGACGCGCTGGTGGCCTGGCTGACCGACGTGGTGCAATGCCCGCTGCCCGGCCCGGGCGCCGCCCTGAGCCAACTCGACGTCACCCTGCCCGAGATGGAGTTTTGGCTGGTGGCCCAGCGCATGGAATCTGTACAGATAGACGCCCTGTGCCGCCAGCATCTGCTGGGCGGCGTGGCGCGCCCGGCCCTTGCACAGCAGCAGCTCCAGGGCATGCTCATGGGCTTTGCCGACCTGGTGTTTGAACACCAGGGCCGCTACTGGGTGCTGGACTACAAGTCCAACCACCTGGGCGCGGACGACGCCGCTTACAGCCACAGCGCGCTGCAAGCGTCCATGGCCGAACACCGCTACGACGTGCAAGCCAGCCTTTATTTGCTGGCCCTGCACCGCCTGCTGCAAGCGCGCCTGGGCAGCGCCTACGACCCAGCGCGCCAGCTCGGCGGCGCGGTCTATTTGTATTTGCGCGGCGTGCACGGCCCCGCGCGCGGCGTCTGCCGCATCCCTGCGGACCTGGCGCTGCTGGGCGCGCTAGAAACCATGCTGACCCCGGTGCCGGAGGCTTTATGACGCAGCATCCTCTTCTACCTGCCGAGGCACCATCGCCAGCGCCAGCCCAGGCCGCAGCGCTGCCCGTGGCGACTAGTGCGCTGCTGACAACCCTGCGCCTGTGGGCCGACCAAGGCTGGCTGCGCCGCTTGGACAGCGCGCTGGCCGCGCTGCTGGCCGAACTGGAACCGGACGCCAACCCCACGCTGCTGGTCAGCGCCGCGCTCTTGGCGCAGATGGAGGGGCGCGGCCACACCTGTTTACCACTGGCGCCTGTCGTCAAAGACGCGCAAGCCCTGCTGGACTGGCCGCCCGCCGCCCACGCCGCGCTGCAGTCCGTATGGATGGAGTTGCCGCCCAAGCTGGCGCTGTGGCTGGACGCGCTGCGCGCCAGCTCCTTGGTGCGCGTGGTGTTTAACGAACACAAGAACCAGCCTCCGCAAAGCGACCAAGGTCAGCCGCTGGTGCTGGCCGGCACCGCAGCCGCGCCCCTGCTTTATTTGCGCCGCTACTGGCTGCAAGAGCAGCAACTCGCACAGGCCCTGTGGCAGCGCGCAGCGCAGCACAGCGCCGTGGACGAAGCTGCCGCCCGGCAGTGGCTGGACCGGTTGTTTGACCCTTCCCCTGCCGGCGGACAGGTGGTGGCTTCCACCGCTTCGCTTGCGGCCCCCGGCGCTGCCACTGCGCCCCAGGACGCCGCCACCGCCCACGCCATGGACTGGCAAAAAATGGCCTGCGCCGTGGCCCTGCGCGCCGACCTCACCGTCATTACCGGCGGCCCCGGCACCGGCAAAACCTATACCGCCGCGCGCCTGCTGGCGCTCTTGTTTGCCATGGCGCCCCAAGCCCAGCGGCTGCGCGTGGCACTGGCTGCCCCCACCGGCAAGGCGGCAGCGCGCCTGCGCCAGTCGATTGACAGCGCGCTGCAAGAACTGGGCGCGCGCTTGGGGCCCGTCCCGGACCAGGCTGCAACGGGGGAACACCAAACCACGGAAACCACGGGCCTGAACCTGGCCGCGTTTGCCCAGCGCATAGGTGCGGCGCGCACGCTGCACGCGCTCTTGGGCGCGCGGCCCGACACGCGCCAGTTCCGCTTCAATGCCAGCACACCGCTGGACGTGGACATCGTCATCGTGGATGAAGCGTCCATGGTGCACCTGGAAATGATGGCCGCTCTGGTGCAAGCGCTGCCGCCCGGCGCCAAGCTGATTTTGCTGGGCGACAAAGACCAACTGGCTTCGGTCGAAGCCGGTGCGGTGCTGGGCGACCTGTGCCGGGACGCAGGCGCGGGCCAATACGACGCCGCCACCACCCGCTACGCCCAGGCGCTGACCGGGTGCCGCCTGGCGCCGGAGTTTTTGGCCGGTGGCGCCGATGGCACCACCGGCGCCAGCAACGGGGCCAGCAACACCGGCACCGCGTCCGCACTCGCCCAACAAACCGTCATGCTGCGCCACAGCCGCCGCTTTGGCGGCCAGATCGGCAAGCTGGCCACCGCCGTCAACGCCGGGGACGCCACTGCCGCGCTGGCCTTGCTCGCAAATGACGCCGCAGGCACGCTGCACGCCAGCCCCGAGCACAAGGTGCAAGCGGTTCTGCGCCTGGCGGTGCACGGTCGCCCAGATGCGCCCGCCTGCTACGCCGACTACCTGCGGCTGGTGCAGGCCGGGCCCGGCGCATCCGGCGGTGACCCGCAGGCTGCGCACAGCGCCTGGGCCACGGCGGTCTTGCGCGCTTTTGACCGCTTTCGCCTGGTATGCGCGGTACACGAGGGCGACTGGGGCACGCGCAGCCTGAACCTGGCGGTGCAGCACGCGCTGACCGAGGCGGGGCTTTTGAAAGCGCGCGGCGAGTGGTTCGTCGGCCGCCCGGCCATGGTCACGCGCAACGACAGCGCGCTGGGCGTGTTCAACGGCGACGTGGGCATCACCCTGCCCGCACTCGACGCGGGGGCCGCGCTGCGCGTGTATTTTTTGGACGGCGACACCCTGCGCAGCGTGGCCAGCAGCCGCCTGCCGCACGTGGAAACCGCGTTTGCCATGACGGTGCACAAATGCCAGGGCTCGGAGTTTTTGCACACCGCCTTGGTGCTGCCCGGCGCCGACGCCCGGGTGCTGACGCGCGAACTGGTCTACACCGGCATCACCCGCGCCCGCGAGCGCTTTACGCTGCTGCAAGCGCAACCCGGCGCGCTGGCAGCGGCTATCGCGCGGCCTTCGCAGCGCGCCAGCGGCTTGGCGCTGCAGTTGGCGCTGACGGGGTCTGGAGATTCCCCCGTCACTGCGAGGCCATAGGCCGCGGCAGTCCAGCTGCCCTGGATTGCCGCGCTTCGCTCGCAATGACAAACTCCCCCGCCGTCACTGCGAGGCCATAGGCCGCGGCAGTCCAGCAGCCCTGGAT
>CANFNE010000058.1 GCA_947448105.1 Burkholderiales bacterium | reverse complement strand
TTCCCCGAAGGCTTCTTCAATGAAGTGCACGTCGTGGTTCACACCGTGTCCCTGAACCCTGAAGTCGACGCCGACATCGCCGCCCTGATCGCAGTGAGCGCAGCCTTGTCGGTGAGCGGCGTGCCGTTCAACGGCCCCATTGGCGCCGCCCGCGTGGGTTACGTCAACGGCGCTTATGTGCTCAACCCCGGCCAAACCCAACGCAAGGACTCCATTCTTGACTTGGTCGTCGCTGGTACCGAAGCCGCTGTGCTGATGGTGGAATCTGAAGCCCAGCAGCTGTCGGAAGAAATCATGCTCGGCGCCGTGGTGTTCGGCCACGAGCAAGGCAATATTGCGGTGAACGCCATCCATGACCTGGTGCGTGACGCTGGCAAGCCGCTGTGGGACTGGAAAGCTCCCGCCAAGGACGAAGCGCTGATCGCCAAGATCGACGTGCTGGCCAAGGACAAGCTGGTTGCCGCCTACCAAATCCGCAACAAGCAAGCGCGCACCCAGGCTTGCCGTAGCGCTTACTCCGACGTCATGTCGGCACTCAAGGCCGAAGGCGCGTCGTTTGACAGCGTGGCCGTCGAAGGCCTGTTGTTCGAAATCGAAGCCAAGATCGTGCGCAGCCAGATTCTGGCTGGCGAGCCCCGCATTGACGGTCGCGACACCCGTACCGTGCGTGCCATCGAAATCCGCAACGGCGTGCTGCCCCGCACCCACGGTTCTGCCCTGTTCACCCGTGGCGAAACCCAGGCGTTGGTCGTTACCACCCTGGGCACCGAGCGCGACGCACAGCGTATTGACGCCCTGAGCGGCGACTACGAAGACCGCTTCATGCTGCACTACAACATGCCTCCGTTCGCCACCGGTGAGACCGGTCGCGTGGGTACGCCCAAGCGCCGCGAAATCGGCCACGGCCGTCTGGCCAAGCGCGCGCTGATTGCCTGCTTGCCTTCCAAGGAAGACTTCCCCTACACCATGCGT
This sequence comes from Burkholderiales bacterium, assembly GCA_947448105.1. Classification (GTDB taxonomy): domain Bacteria; phylum Pseudomonadota; class Gammaproteobacteria; order Burkholderiales; family Burkholderiaceae_C; genus Allorhodoferax. The sequence goes on along the minus strand of CANFNE010000058.1, from coordinate 10,631 downwards.
GTGGTGTCGGAAATCACCGAGTCCAATGGCTCCTCGTCGATGGCTTCGGTCTGCGGCGGCTGCTTGTCCTTGATGGACGCTGGCGTTCCCATGAAAGCGCACGTGGCCGGTATCGCCATGGGCCTGATCAAGGAAGACAACCGCTTTGCGGTGCTGACCGACATCTTGGGTGACGAAGACCACCTGGGTGACATGGACTTCAAGGTCGCCGGTACCACCAACGGTATTACCGCGCTGCAAATGGACATCAAAATCCAGGGCATTACCAAGGAAATCATGCAAGTTGCTCTGGCCCAGGCCAAAGAAGCGCGCATGCACATTCTGGGCAAGATGCAAGAAGCGATGGCAGAGGCAAAAACCGAAGTGTCCAACTTCGCCCCCCGCCTGTTCACCATGAAGATCAACCCCGAGAAGATCCGTGACGTCATCGGCAAGGGTGGCGCTGTGATTCGCGCGCTGACCGAAGAGACCGGCACGCAGATCAATATCGAGGAAGACGGCACCATCACCATTGCGTCGAGCGACCCCGCCAAGGCCGAAGAAGCCAAGCGCCGCATCGAGCAGATCACTGCCGAAGTGGAAATTGGCAAGACCTACGAAGGCCCGATCACCAAGATTCTGGACTTCGGCGCCTTGGTCAACCTGATGCCCGGCAAAGACGGTTTGCTGCACATCAGCCAGATCTCGCACGACCGTGTGGAAAAGGTCACCGACTACCTGACCGAAGGCCAGATCGTCAAGGTCAAGGTGTTGGAAACCGACGAAAAAGGCCGCATCAAGCTGTCGATGAAGGCTTTGTTGGACCGTCCTTCGCACGGCGGCAACGGCCACGGCGACCACGCGTAAACCAAGCGCCTAGCCACGGAGAAAAGACGCACGCTGGCGCTATGCAAGAGCGTGCGTTTTGACTTGGAAGCCTATGAAAGCCATTGAAATCTCCTCCTTCGGCGCGCCCGAGGTGCTGCGTCTGGCCGATCGGCCAGCGCCCGTGCCTGGCGCGGGCGAGGTGCTGATCCAGGTCAGCGCCAGCGGCATCAACCGGCCCGACGTGCTGCAGCGCCTGGGGCATTACCCCGCGCCCGCCGGTGCGTCGGACATTCCGGGGCTTGAAGTGGCGGGTGTCATTGTCTCGGGCGATGCCCAGGCCATGGCGGCTGCGCACCTGAAGGTGGGCGACCGCGTTTGCGCTTTGGTAACGGGTGGCGGCTATGCCGAACTGTGCGTGGCGCCTGCCGCACAGTGTTTGCCCATTCCCGAGGGTTTGAGCGATCTGGAGGCCGCAGGCCTGCCAGAGACTTTTTTCACCGTCTGGAGCAATGTGTTTGACCGGGGGCGCCTGCAAGCAGGTGAGACCTTGCTGGTGCAAGGCGGCTCCAGCGGCATTGGCGTGACCGCCATCCAAATGGCCAAAGCCATGGGTGCGACCGTGATCGTCACCGCAGGCAGCGACGACAAGTGCGCCGCCTGCCTGGCGCTGAGCGCGGACCACGCCATCAACTACAAGACCCACGATTTTGAAGTCGAGGCCCTGCGCCTGACCCAAGGCCGTGGCGTGGACGTGGTGCTCGACATGGTGGCCGGGGCCTATGTGGCCAAAGAAATCAACTGCCTGGCCGAAGATGGCCGCCTGGTCATCATCGCCGTGCAAGGTGGGATACAAGCCGAGGTCAATGCGGGCCTGGTGATGCGCAAGCGCCTGACCGTGACCGGTTCGACCCTGCGCGTGCGGCCTGTGGCTTTCAAGGCCGCGATTGCCCAGGCGCTGTTGCGCCAGGTGTGGCCGCTGCTGGCCAATGGCCGGATCAAGCCGGTGGTGCACGCGGTGTTTGCCGCAGCAGACGCCGCGAAGGCGCACGCCGCCATGGAAGCCAGTGCCCACGTGGGCAAAATCGTTTTGGATTGGAGCAGGCCATGAAAAAGCTGATCGTCGGTAACTGGAAAATGAACGGCTCGCTGGACGCCAATACGGCCCTGGTGGCTGCGCTCTTGCAAGACACGCAAGCGTGGGCTTGCGATGTCGCGGTTTGCGCGCCCGCGCCTTATTTGGCGCAATTGCACACCTCGCTGACGGGCAGCCGCCTGGACTTGGGTGCACAAGACCTGTCCGTGCACGAGAGCGGCGCCTATACCGGTGAAGTGTCGGCGGCCATGCTCAAGGAATTTGGCGTGCGCTACTGCATTGTTGGCCACTCGGAGCGACGCCAGTACCACCAGGAAAGCGACACCACCGTAGCGCTCAAAGCGCAACGCGCGCTGGCCGCAGGCATTACGCCCATCGTCTGCGTCGGCGAGACGCTGGCGCAGCGCGAGGCCGGGCAGACCGAAGAAGTCGTCAAGCGCCAACTCGCTGCGGTGGTGCACGCCAACGGACACTGCATCAGCGAAATCGTGCTCGCCTACGAGCCGGTGTGGGCTATTGGAACGGGCAAGACCGCCAGCCCCGAGGAAGCGCAACACGTGCACCACGTATTACGCGCCCAGTTGCAAGCGGCCAGCCAGCACGCCGACCGCGTGCGTATTTTGTACGGCGGCAGCATGAATGCGGGCAACGCGCAAGCCTTGCTCGCGCAAGCAGATATTGATGGCGGCCTGATTGGCGGCGCGGCGCTACAGGCTGCGGCCTTTTTGTCCATTGTTGCGGCGGCCCATTAAGGCGCACCGCATAGTTTTGAATTTAGGAGTGAACAGATGAGCTACGTGGTTACGATTATTTTGACGGTCCAGATGGTCTCGGCCATTGCCATGATTGGCCTGATCCTGGTGCAGCACGGCAAGGGTGCCGACATGGGCGCGGCCTTTGGCAGCGGCAGTTCGGGCAGCCTGTTTGGCGCCAGTGGCAGCGCCAACTTTTTGTCGCGTACCACCGCCATGCTGGCCACCGTGTTTTTTGTCTGCACCTTGGCGCTGGCTTATTTTGGCAACTTGCGCCCCAGCAGCTCGGGCAGTGTGCTCGAAGGTGCGGCCGCAGCGGCTCCCGCCGTCGCCGCCAGCGCACCAGCCGCTCCGGCTTCGGGCGCGGCCCAGATTCCCGCCAACTGATTCGCAATTTGCCTATTGCGGTCATCCTGGCCGGATAAACTGCCAGCGTGCCGGTGCGCAGTGGCGTAGATGCCCGCACCGACGATTCAACTCTTGGGGCGAACAAAGCAATGGCAAAAGGCATGATTTTGGCGGCGGGACAGGGCACCCGCGTGCGACCGCTCACCCGCGATCTTCCCAAACCGATGGTGCCTATTTTGGGCAAGCCGGTGATGGAATACCTGATTGAGCATCTGGCGCGCCACGGCATTACCGAGATCATGGTCAATGTCGCCTACCACCACCAAAAAATCGAAGAATACTTTGGCGATGGCAGCCGCTGGGGGGTGGAAATTGGCTACTCCTACGAGGGCGTGCGCGACCACGGTGATGTAGTGCCAAAGCCCATGGGATCCGCCGGTGGCATGCGCCGCATCCAAGATTTCAGCGGGTTTTTTGACCAGACCACACTGGTGCTGTGCGGCGACGCGCTGATCGACCTCGACATTACAGCCGCCATAGCCGAACACCACGCCCAAGGCGCGGTTGCCAGTCTGGTGGCGATGGACGTGCCCCTGGCCGATGTCAGTTCGTACGGTGTAGTGTTGGCCGCCCCCGACGGGCGCATTGAGTCCTTCCAGGAAAAACCAAGGCCCCAAGAGGCCAAGTCCACCCTGGCCAGCACCGGGGTCTATATTTTTGAGCCGCAAGTGTTGGACCTGGTGCCGCCCGGTCAGGTCTACGACATTGGCGCTGAGCTGTTCCCGCAGCTGGTGGCGCAAAAGCTGCCCTTTTTTGTGCAAAACCGCCCCTTCCATTGGATCGATATTGGTCGCGTGAGCGATTACTGGTCGGTGCTGCAGCGCGTGCTCAAGGGCGAGGTGGCGGAGATGAAGATGCCGGGCAAACAAGTGCGCCCCGGCGTGTGGGTGGGGCTGAACACCTCGATCGACTGGGACAGGGTCAAGATTGAAGGCCCGGTTTACATCGGATCGAGCTGCCGGGTGGAAGCTGGCGCCACCATTACCGGCCCGGCCTGGATTGGCAACGGCAGCGTTATCCGCTCGGGCGCACGCATTACGCGCAGTGTGTTGTTTGACTACACCCGCATTGCAGCGGACATGCATTTCAACGAGATGATCGTCTCGCGCCACTACTGCGTGGACCGCTACGGCGACACCATGTACCGGGGCGACGACCACACCCAACTGCGCTGGGGCGACGCGCGGGCCTGAGCCGGTTAAAAAAATAGGGGGGTGGTCGGGGTGAGAGGATTCGAACCTCCGGTCTCTACGTCCCGAACGTAGCGCTTTACCAGACTAAGCTACACCCCGCGGTGTGCCAGCAAGCGGTGCCTCGCGACTTGCTTGCTGTTGGAGTCCGAAATTCTACCAATTGCGCAGCCCCGTTTTGTGCGCCAAGCGCCTAGCGCCCCTCAAAATGCACCCGCGCTCAGAGTGGCAAGGAGCGCAGGGTTTCGTAGGTCTTTTTGAGCCAGTGCTTGGCGCGCTGGCGTTCCAGCAAACCCAAAGAGTCCGGGCCTGAGGTTTGGTTGACGGCGGCCCAGAAGCTGGCGTCCTGGCGGTCGATCTTGCGCATGCTGCTTTCTTGCAACTGGCCCAGGCTGACGACATGTGCACCAAATTCGAGCGCTTTTTTCAGGGCGTCTGAATGCTCGAGCTGGGAAAAATCGCTGCCCCGGCCCAGGTTTTTGACGATGATGTAGTTGGGGCCAGCGCCGTAGGTGTCCAACAGGCGGTCCAGCAAATCGACCGAGTCTTTGCCGGCGTCAGCCACGTGCCATAAGTTGACGCCCACGCCCATGTCGGCCATCACGGCGAACAGGTCAGACTCCTGAATCCAGCGTGCCATGGGTGCGGCCGTTTGCGCGGCCAGGTCCACGACGATATGGGGCAAGTGCGCGCCCTGCGCCTCGTCCAGGGCCTGGGCGATGGCGTCCAAGCTCTCAAAGCTGTCCACGATCACAGGCGACGCATAGCTTTGGTAGAAGCGGGTGAAGGTGGTGTGCGACCGGTCCGTGTCAAAGCCAGTAAACGGCTGCTGGCTGTCAATGAAATACTGCGCCAGTGCGCGTGCGACAACCGATTTGCCTACGCCGCCTTTTTCGCCGCCGATGAAGTTAAGTGAGCTCATTTGTAGATGGGTAAGTGAAGTGAAATGCAATTCCAACGATAGGGAAATTATCAAGCAAGAAGTATGCGCGTCGGCGCCGTACGGGAGCGGTGCAGTGGCGAATTCGTTAAATTCGTCAATACTCCCCTTTGTTGCGTTATTTCATTGGTTAAACTGATTGATGTCATTTCACAGGCAGATGAGCAAGCAGCTTTGCCACACAAGTTGGGCACTGACGAACACGCCCGGCATGTGACTTACCGAAAACCGTTGGAATTTTTATGTCTTCACACCAAGCAAACAAGGCGTCGGTAGGCGCAACTGCGGCACTCATCCTGGGCGCCCTGGGCGTCGTATTCGGCGATATCGGTACCTCACCGCTGTATGCGCTGAAGGTGTCGGTGGAGGCCTCGGGTGCGCGGGGCGGCAATGAAATCGTGCAAGCGGTCTCGGGCATCCTGTCGCTCATTACCTGGGCTCTGATTCTGGTGGTCACGGTCAAATATGTGTTCATCATCATGCGCGCCGACAACCGCGGCGAAGGCGGCATCTTTGCGCTCACCGCCTTGGTCTTGCAGCATTTGAAAAAAGATTCGGCCTACCGTTGGCCGGTCACCATTGCCGGCGCGCTGGGTGCGGCGCTCTTCTTTGGCGACAGCATGATTACGCCGGCCATCTCGGTGCTCAGCGCGGTGGAGGGTCTCAAAGTGCTGTCCCCCGACCTGGACAAGTACGTGGTGATGATTTCGCTGGCGCTGATTACCGGTCTGTTTGCCGTGGAGCGCTTTGGTACGGCGGTAATTGGTAAGGTTTTCGGTCCGGTAATGCTGGTCTGGTTTGCATCGCTGGGTCTGATCGGCTTGGCGGAGGTGGTTCAGTTTCCCAGCGTGTTCGCCGCCCTCAACCCACTGACCGGCATCACTTTTTTGATGGCCCACTCGGGGGTGGCGGTTGCCATCTTCGGCTCGGTGGTGCTGGCTGTCACGGGCGGCGAGGCCCTGTACGCTGACATGGGCCACTTTGGCCGCGGACCCATCCAGAAGGCCTGGTTGTTCTTGGCCATGCCTTGCTTGTTGCTCAATTACTTTGGCCAGGGCGCCTTGCTGATCCGCGATCCCTCGGCCCTGGATAACCCATTTTTTCGTCTGGCCCCAAGCTGGGCGTTGATCCCCATGTTGTTTTTGGCGGCCATGGCCACCATCATTGCCTCACAAGCCGTGATTTCGGGTGCTTTCTCGATCACTACGCAGGCGGTGCAACTGGGCTTTATCCCGCGCATTTTGGTCAAGCACACTTCGGCCGAAGAAATTGGCCAGGTGTATGTTTCCAAGGTCAATATCTTCTTGCTGGTGGGCGTGGTGATATTGGTGCTGGGCTTTCGCAGTTCCGAAAATCTGGCTTCTGCCTATGGCGTTTCGGTGACCGGCGCCATGGCGATTGACACGATCTTGGCGGCCTATTTCATGGTGTTCGTCAAAGGCTGGAGCAAGCTCTTGTTTTTGCCCTTGTTTGGGCTGTTGTTTGCGCTCGATTGCGTGTTTTTGGGCACCAATTTATTCAAGTTCTTTGACGGTGGCTGGTTGCCTGTGAGCGTGGCTGGCACGCTGCTGCTGGTCATGATTTGCTGGATCACCGGGCGCGAGCGCTTGCTCAAGGCGCGCTGGGCCAGTTCGATTCCGTTAGAAGAGTTTCTGCAACGGCTAGATGTCAGTGAGCCGCACCGGGTCTCGGGCACCGCCATTTTTATGGTTCCACACAAAAATATCGCCCCGGTCTCCCTGCTGCATAACCTCCGGCACAACCAGGTACTGCATGAGCGGGTGATATTGATGAACGTCGAGACCGCCAACATGCCCTATGTGCCGGATGAAGAGCGGCTCACGATAGAGCACCTGAGCCACAATTTCCACTCGGTCTGCGTACGCCACGGGTACATGGAAGAGCCGCACATCATGCGGGCTGTGGCGTTGCTGCGTGCACGGGAGTTCCATTTCAGTTTGATGGAAATATCCTTCTTCGTGGGCAAAGAGCGCGTGGTCTCCAAAGCTTCGTCGGCCTTGTGGATGGCGCCCTTTATCTATTTGCATCGCACCATGCAAAGTGCGACCGAATACTTCAAGATTCCCTACGACCACGCCATCGAGATCGGCGGCCACGTAGAAATTTGAGGGGCTATTTGTTGCGCGCCAGTGAGCCGGTAGCCAGGCGCATCATCGTTTCGGTGTGAATTCCGGGAGGCAGTAGCCGCGCTTGCGCCAGCGCCCGGTCAATTTCGCGTGCCGCTGACTGCATGGCGCTTTCCAGCCCGCCGGTGCGTCGCACAATGGTGGCCACAAGCTCCAACATGCTGGTGTCGCCTTTTTCGATGGCTTGGCGCACGGTCTGGCTTTCTTCTGCGGTTCCGTGCTGCATGGCCAAAATCAGCGGCAGCGTGGCCTTGCCTTCACGCAAGTCGTCCCCCAGGTTTTTGCCCATGACGCTGGCGTCGCCCGTGTAGTCCAACACGTCGTCAATCACCTGAAACGCCGTGCCCAGCGCCTGCCCAAACGCGGCGCAAGCCGCTTCCAGCGCAGGGGAGGCCCCGGCCAAAATGGCACCCACCTGGGCGCTGGCTTCAAATAGCTTGGATGTTTTGGAGCGGATCACCTGCAAATAGCCTTCCTCGCTCAGGTCGGCGTTGTGCATGTTCATGAGCTGCATGACCTCGCCCTCGGCGATCACATTGGTCGCGTCGGCCAGCACTTTCATGATGCGCATGTCCTGCACTTCCACCATCATCTGAAAGGCGCGTGAGTACAAAAAGTCGCCAATCAAGACGCTGGCCGGGTTGCCGAACTTGGCGTTGGCCGTCGGCAAGCCGCGGCGCAGCGTGGATTCGTCTACCACGTCGTCGTGCAGCAGGGTTGCGGTGTGGATGAATTCCACGACAGCGGCCATGCTCAGGCGCTGCGCACCGTCATAGCCCAGCGCGCCGCAGCACAGCAGCAGCAGCGTGGGGCGCAGGCGCTTGCCACCGGCGGCAATAATGTGCTGCGCTACGTCGCCCACCAGCGGCACGCCCGAAGACAGCCGCTCTTTGATCACGGCGTCTACCGCGCGCAGTTCGTGCTCTACGAAAGCGGTTCCGTTGGGGAGTGTGGGGGTGTTTTTCTGCAGTTCCATGCGCGTGCGACCTTTGGCGGATTATAGGGACGGCGCCCTCAGGCGCAGGCGCGCTCACTGAGCTCCACCGGCCTTGCGGCCAAGGACTGCTATACTCGCGGGCTCTGCGGAAATTCGTTCGCAGACTTGATAATCGAAGAGGTCAATATGTACGCGGTCATAAAAACCGGCGGCAAGCAATATCGGGTTGCGGCTGGCGAAAAAATTAAAGTAGAACAGATTGCTGCGGATGTAGGCCAAGAGATTGTGTTTGACGAAGTTTTGGCGGTCGGTAACGGCGCAGAACTCAAAGTCGGCACACCCTTGGTGTCCGGTGCAACAGTTACGGTGACGGTTTTGTCACACGGCAAGCACGACAAAGTGCGCATTTTCAAAATGCGCCGTCGCAAGCATTACCAAAAACGCCAAGGGCACCGTCAGCAGTTCACTGAACTGCAAATCGGCGCGATTGTCGCTTAAAGGACACAGGTCATGGCACAGAAAAAAGGCGGCGGCTCTACGCGAAACGGGCGCGATTCCAAGCCCAAGATGCTCGGTGTGAAGTCGTTTGGCGGTGAGTTGATCACGGCTGGCGCAATCATCGTTCGCCAACGCGGCACCAAGTTCCACCCCGGAACCAATGTCGGTATCGGCAAAGACCACACCTTGTTCGCTTTGGTGGACGGCCACGTGTCGTTCGCCATCAAAGGCGCATTGAACAAGCAAACGGTGAGCGTGACCGCTGCGGCGTAAACTGCAGCGCGGCTCCCGCAAAACCCTGCGCTGCTCCAGCGCGGGGTTTTTTATTTAGAGATCGAGAAAACCATGAAGTTCGTTGACGAAGCCTACATTGACATCTCCGCCGGAGACGGTGGCGCTGGCTGCGTCTCGTTCCGGCATGAAAAATACAAAGAATTCGGCGGGCCCAATGGCGGCGACGGTGGCCGTGGCGGCCATGTCTACGCGGTGGCCGATTCCAACCTGAACACGCTGGTGGATTACCGTTTTTCGCGGCGTCACGATGCGCGCCGGGGCGAACACGGCATGGGCTCGGACATGTTTGGCGCCGCAGGCGACGACATCACCCTCAAAATGCCCGTAGGCACCATCATCACCGACGCCGAAACCGGCGAAGTGCTGTTTGAGCTGCTGGTGCCCGGCGAGGTGATCACGATTGCCAAGGGCGGCGACGGCGGCTTTGGCAATTTGCGCTTCAAGAGCGCCATCAACCGCGCGCCCCGCCAAAAAACGCCTGGATGGCCCGGCGAGAAAAAGAACCTCAAGCTCGAACTCAAGGTGCTGGCAGACGTGGGCCTCTTGGGCATGCCCAACGCCGGAAAATCGACGTTCATCACCGCTATCTCTAACGCCCGTCCGCGCATCGCGGACTATCCATTTACCACCTTGCACCCCAATTTGGGCGTCGTGCGTGTGGGGCCGGAGCAGAGTTTTGTGGTGGCCGACTTGCCTGGTTTGATTGAAGGCGCCTCAGAGGGCGCCGGTCTGGGCCACTTGTTCCTGCGCCATTTGCAGCGCACGCGTCTGCTCTTGCACATTGTGGATGTGGCGCCCTTTGACGAAGGCGTGGACACCGTGGCGCAGGCCAAGGCAATTGTCAATGAGCTCAAAAAATACGACGACGGCCTGTACAAGAAGCCGCGCTGGCTGGTGCTCAACAAGCTCGACATGGTGGCCTCGGAAGACCGCGCCGCGCTGATCAAAGACTTTGTCAAGCGCTTCAAGTTCAAAGGCCCGGTGTTTGAGATCTCTGCGCTCACGCGCGAAGGTTGCGAGTCGCTGGTCAAAGAAATTTACAAGCACGTCAAAGCGCAACAGGCGGCCGAACAGCCCTATGTGGAAGAAGATCCCCGCTTTTTGAACGCGCCAGACGCGCTGCCCGCAGACGACAGCGCGGCTGAATAAACCACGCACCGGCCGCCCACGCCCTGGGCGCCTAATAGCTACACCGTTTCGCCCTATGACGCACAACCCACCTTCTACCGTGCTGCGCGACGCCAAGCGCGTTGTTGTCAAAGTCGGCTCCAGCCTGGTCACCAACGAAGGCAGGGGCCTGGACGAGGCGGCGATTGGCGAATGGTGCCGCCAAATGGCGCAACTGGTGCGTGCGGGCACCGAGATCATCATGGTCTCGAGCGGCGCCATTGCCGAAGGCATGAAACGCCTGGGCTGGACCACGCGCCCCAGCGCCATCCACGAATTGCAGGCCGCTGCCGCCGTGGGTCAAATGGGCCTGGCGCAAATGTACGAAACCAAGCTGCGCCAAAGCGGCCTGGGCAGCGCCCAAGTGCTGCTCACGCACGCTGATCTGGCCGATCGTG
>CANFNE010000057.1 GCA_947448105.1 Burkholderiales bacterium | reverse complement strand
CGCCCTACTCCTGCGCCCCCAGCAACTCACGCACCACCTGCGCAATTGAATCCATCAGCGCAGTAGCCGTCACCGGGCCACCGTCTGAGGCCTTATCCGCCGCGCGAGCATGGATGTAGGCGCCCGTGGCAGCCAACTTCGCCATCAGCGACGGTTGCTTGACCAGTTCCAGATGCCAGGTGGCCACCAGCGCCCCCACGATGCCGGCCAGCACATCGCCCGTACCCGCCGTAGCCAGCCAGGGCGTGGACGGTGGCAAGGTGATGCAAACGCCCTCGCCCGCCACCACGGTGTGCGCGCCTTTGAGCAACACCGTTACACCCAAGGTCTGCTGCGCCAGGGCTGCCCAATGCGACGGGTCGGCGGCAATGGCTTGGTGCGTTGTCGGCACGCTGCGCGCGCTCAGCAGCGTGGCCAGTTCACCGGCGTGCGGGGTGATGAGCGTAGGCGCACGCAAGGTGCCCGCCAGATACAAAGCACCGGCGTCCAGCACCGTGGGGGCGGCATGCTTGCGCGCGGCGGCCATCTGGCGGTGGCGCAGCCAGTTGCTCCACGACCACCCCCCGGTGCTCGACACGCCCGAGCCCAGCAGCCACGCATGCACCTTGCCCGGCGCCACCACCACTTCGGGGCTGCGTTGCAACACCAGTGTGGCCAAAGTAGCGCAAGCGGCATCCGGGTAAAAGCGCACCATGCCCACGCCGGTGGCCACGGCGGCGGCCGTGGTCAGCACGGCGGCGCCGGGGTAGTGGCGCGAGCCGGTGACCACGCCCAGCACGCCGCGCGTGTACTTGTGGTCGCTCGCGGTGGGCAGGCGGATACAGGCACGGGCGTCGGCAGCGGTCCAGAGGGTCTGGGGCGGGGTGGTGAGAGCCATGGTTTTGTTAAGGTGCTGCGACCTGAGCGGCCACGCGCCCTATTGTGCGACTGCGCGGCTCGTCCAGAAATCGTCGGCCTTGCCCTGCATCAAACCCAGCGCCAACGCATTGGGCCAACCGGCAGGCCGCACGGCTACTTAGGCCAGCAGACCGTCCAGCACACCGGGCGAAAAATGCGTGTCCACAAAATCGGCCAAGCCCTCAAACACCGAATCCAGGGTCGGTACCGGGCCGGCCAATGGGTGGCCAAACAGGGCTTGCAAGGCGGCAGCGTCTTCAAACAGACCGTGCAGGTAAATGCCCATCACATTGCCCTGCGCGTTTTGCCAGCCCAGGCCCGCGCCCAGCACCGCGTGCGCCTGGTGGCCCTGCGACAGCATGGCGGTGTGCGCCTGGGTTTGGCCGTGGTGGATTTCGTAGCCGGTGACCGCCACGCCATCAAGCGCCTGCCAGGGCGAAGTTGACGCGGGCAAGGCGGTCTGAAAACGGCTGGCCGCGCGGCGCACGGTTTTCTCGGCTTCAAACACCGTCACCAGTGGCAGCAGCCCCAGCCCCGGCGCGTTGCCATCAATGCCGTGCGGGTCAATCAGCGCTTCGCCCAGCATTTGCAGACCGCCGCAAATGCCCAGCACCGCGCCGCCACGCGCCGCGTGCGCGGCCACCGCCTGGTCGAGCCCCTGGCTGCGCAGCCAGGCCAGGTCGCTGCTGGTGTTTTTGGAGCCGGGCAGGATGATCCAGTCGGTGGCGGCCAAACCGGCCAACTCGGACGGGCTGCGCACCCACTGCAGGCGCAGGCCCGGAATGTTTTTGAGCGGCTGAAACTCGTCCAGATTGCTGATGCGCGGATAGGCCACCACCGCCACCGTGGTGCGCACGGTGCCCTGCGCCAGGCTGCGCTCGTCAAACAGGCCGTCTTCTTCGGGCAAGCCGTGCTGCCACCACATGGGCAGCGTGGCCACGGTGGGGATGCCGGTCAGGTCTTGCAGCATCTGCGGCCCCGGCGCCAACAGCGCGGCGTCGCCCCGAAACTTGTTGAGCACAAAGCCTTTAATCAGCGCGCGCTCGGCCTGGGGCAGCAGCGCCCAGGTGCCGTACAAATGGGCAAAGGCGCCGCCCCGGTCAATGTCGGTGATCAAAAGGCAGGCGGCCTGGGCGTGCAAGGCCACGCGCATATTGACGATGTCGCTGCTGGATAGGTTGATCTCGGCGGGCGAGCCTGCGCCTTCAATCACCACCACGTCGTTTTCGGCGCGCAGCGCATCCAGCGACTGCGTAATGGCCGGCCAAACGTGGCTACTGCGCTCGCGCCAAGGCAAATCGGACAAGGCGGTGCTGACCCGCCCCAGCAAAACCACCTGGCTGTGCGTGTCGCGCTCGGGCTTGAGCAGCAGGGGGTTCATGCGCACATCGGGCTCGGCGCGTGCGGCCAGGGCCTGAAAATACTGGGCGCTGCCAATTTCGGCATCAAGCTCGCCGGGCGCTGCGTCCGGGGCCGCGCTGGGCCATGCGGCCACCACGCGGGCGTTGTTGCTCATGTTTTGCGCTTTGAAGGGCACCACTTTCAAGCCCTGGCGGGCGTAGTAGCGGCACAGCGCGGTGGTCAACCAGCTTTTGCCTGCGCCACTGGTGGTACCCAGCACCATGACGCACTTGGCGCTCATGCGTCGGTCGCGCGCGGCAGCGCCACCCACTGGCCCTGCACCGCGTGGATGGCAATGCGAGCGTCAAACACCGCCTCGAGTGCGCGGTGGCTGGCAGGGTCCGCGCACGGGCCTTGGTGGCAGATGCGGCCCTGCGCCATCACCACCAGCGTGTCGGCTTGCAAGGCCATGGAAATCTCATGCAGCACGCTGACCACCGTGGTGCCACGGGCCACCAGCGTGCGCACGATGTGCAGCCAGTCGGCCTGGTGCGGCGGGTCCAGGTTGACCAAGGGCTCGTCCATCAACAGCACGGGCGCTTGCACGCTCAGGGCCCGCGCCAGCAGCACGCGCTGGCGTTCGCCACCCGAGAGCTGGCCCAGGGTGCGCTCGCGCCAGTCCCAGGCCTGCGTCTGGCGCAGAGCGTGTTCGACCGCCGCGTAGTCTTCGGGCCTGGGTTTGCTCAACCAGGCCTGGTGCGGCAGGCGGCCCAAAAGCGCTACGTCCCACACCGTCAGATCGTCGCCTGCGCCTTCGCTCTGGCCCAGCCAGGCGAGCTGTTGGGCACGCTGGCGCGCCGGCCACGCCGCCAGCGGCTGGCCCTGCAAGTGCACTACTCCCGGGTGCGTAATCAGCCCAGCCAGCACTTTGAGCAAGGTGGACTTGCCCGCGCCGTTGGGCCCGACAATGCTGGTCCAGCGCCCCGCTTCAATCTGCAAATCCAGGTCATGCAGCACTTGCGTGCTGCCCAAGCGGGCACCAATGCCTTGGGCGCTCAGCGCGGCTGGCGCTGCCGGTTTCAAGGCTGCCGTCATGGTTTGGACCCCACGGCCACCGGGTTTTGCCGGTGCATCAGCCAGAGCAAGTAGCCGCCGCCCAGCACAGCGGTCAACACACCCACGGGCAACTCTTGCGGCGCCAGCAGGCTGCGCGCCAGCAGGTCCGCACCCAGCAGCAAGGCGCCGCCCATCAAACTCGACAAGAGCACCAGGCGCGCATGGCCCGCGCGCGCAAATGCGCGCACCAGGTGCGGCGCGGCCAGGCCCACAAAAGCAATCAGCCCGGTGTGCGCCACGGCGGTGCCGGTGGCCAGCGCCAGCACCAGCACCAGCGCCATGCGCATGGACACCACAGGCAGGCCTAAGCTCGCAGCCGTGCTCTCGCCCAGCGAAAGGCCATCAAGCACCGGGCTCAGGCCCCAGGCCAGCGCCATGCACAGGCACCAGCCGCCCAGCATCAGCACGCAGGCGCCCCAGCCCACCAGGGCCGTGCTGCCCAACATAAAACCCTGCATGGACTGCATGAGCTGCGGCTGCACCAGCAAGACCAAAGAGCTGGCCGCCCCCAACACCACGCCCACCACCACCCCGGCCAGCAGCAGGCGCAGCGTCTGCTGCACGCCGCGCGCCAGCGCCAGCGTCAAAAGCACCGCCGCCGTAGCGCCCACAAAGGCCGCGCCCGTGGTGCCGAGTTGCAGCAGCCAGCGTGCGGCCACGGGCGACGCACCCAAAAGCGCCAAGGCCACGCATACACCCAAAGAAGCGCCCGCCGCGCTGCCCAGCAAATACGGATCGGCCAGCGGATTGCGAAACAGGCCTTGCGCCACCGCCCCAGCCAGGCCAAGCAATGCGCCCGCAGCCCAGGCCCCGGCGCTGCGCGGCAGCCGGATGTCCCACACGATTTGCCGCGACACGGCGTCGCTCCAAACCTCGCGCACGCTTTGCAGCCCGGTGCTGCCCACGCAAGCGCCTAACGCCAGCAAGAGCAACGACAAGAGGGCCAGCCCCGCCGCGAGCGCCAAGGGCCGTTGGCGCACCCACTGCCTCACGGTGCGGCCCCCGTCGGGGTGCTGGACGATGCGGAGGCAGGGCCGTAGATGGTTTGCAAGCAGCGCGCCACCAGCATCGCCCCTTGGGCCATGCGCGGCCCGGCGCGCACCAAGACATCGGCGTCTTCTTTGTTAAAAACGCACACGCGGCGCGCCTGCAGGGCGCTTAATGCGGCCCAACCGGGGCGGCTTGGCATGGCGTCCGCGTTGCTGTCGCCCACCAAAATCACGTCAGGCTGCGCCCGCACCACCAACTCGGGGTTGACCTTGGGAAAAGGCCCCAGGCTGCCCGCCACAATGTTTTGCAGGCCCAGGCGCTCCAGCGTCTGGCCCAAAAAGGACGATGCGCTGGCGGCATACGGGCCGGGGCTCACTTCAAAATACACCCGCTTGCCACGCGCGCTGGCCGGCACTTGCGCTACGGCAGCGCGCATGTCGGCTTCCATGGTTTGCACCACGGCTTTGGCGGTGTCCACGCCCAGTATTTGGCCCAGCGTGCCCAGCACGCGCACCGCGTTGGCATAGTCTTTGGGCTCCAGCGCCACCACGCGCAGGCCCAGGGCGCGCAGGCGTTCGGTGCCGGGGGCCGAAGTGGCCACCAGCACCAAGTCGGGCTTGAGCGCCACGATGGCTTCAATATTCGGGTCCAGCCCGCCGCCTACAGGCGCCAGCGTGCGCACGCTGGCCGGGTAATTGGAATAGCGGTCCACGCCCACCAATTTGGCGCACTGGCCCAGGGCGCAGACCGACTCGGTAAGTGATGGCAAGAGGCTAACGATGCGCTGGGGCACGGGCAACAGCTGCACCACCGCACCCCGGTCGTCCAGGACCGTGGCACTGGCAGTGGCAGGGGCGAAAGCACACCACAACAGCGCCAAAGTTCCCAGCCAAAGCCCGCGCGCCTTCATGCCGCAGCCCGCCCGATAGACGCACGCATCCAGTCACGGCAAATGCGGTGCAGTGCCGCCACACCGTCGGTCAGGGCCGCAGGGCCCGGTTGCAGGATCAGCGGGGATTTGATTTCAAACAAGGCGCCGTCGCGCACGGCAGCCACCTGCGCCCAGCCGGGGCGCGCGGCCACCGTCTCAGGGCGAAACTTCTTGCCACACCACGAACCAATGATGATGTCCGGGTTGCGCCGCACGATATCAAAGCCGTCGGCAATGATGCGGTTCTTGCCCAGCGACTCGTGCGCGAGCTCAGGAAAAATATCGTCGCCCCCGGCGATGCCCATGAGTTCGGACACCCAGCGGATGGCGCTGATGTGAGGCACATCCCACTCTTCAAAAAACACGCGGGGCCGGCGCGCACCCTGCGCCTCCAGCGCCGCCACTTCCGCACGCATCTGGTCCAGCCCTTGCTGCATAGCGGCAATGCGCTCCAGGCCTTGCGCGGCCTCGCCCACCATGGCCGCTACTTGGTACATCATGGAAAAAATCTCGGCCACGCTGCGCTGGTTGAACACGGTGACTTGCACGCCCTGGCGAATGAGCAAGGCCGCAATATCGGCCTGCAAGTCCGAAAACCCAAAAACGCAGTCCGGCTGCAGCGCTAAGATCTTGTCGATCTTGGCGCTCAGGAACGCACTCACCTTGGGCTTTTCTTGCCGCGCGCGCGCCGGGCGCACGGTATAGCCCGAAATCCCCACAATGCGCCGCTCCTGCCCGAGCAAATACAGCCACTCGGTGGTTTCCTCGGTCAGGCAGACGATGCGTTGGGGGGAGAGGTCGGGCTGGAGCATCGCAGACAGCGCTTAAAAATCAGAACTTCAAACGCACCGAAGCCGTTGCTGTTCGACCGGCCTCGGGATAGATCGCGGTAGGGGTTCCGTTGCTGCAACGTTGGGCAACGCTGTAGTACTTGGCGTCCGCAAGATTGGCCACACCCAGGGCAAACTCCGCATCGCGCACCTGGTAGCTATAACGCAAATCCATTGTGGCGTACGCAGGCATAGCGCAGTTGTTGGCAAAAGTCGGGTATTGGGTATCCACCCACTTGAGTGTGCCAGACACCGCGTGCCCGCCCCATGGGCGCCAGTCCAGGCCCGCAGCCAATGTCTTGTTGGGCGCCAGTGGCACGCTTTTTCCTGCGTAGGCACCTTCTACAAATTGTGCCTCGCGTACCGCACCTGAAAGCCGAACGTCAACCGCCGTGGACAGGGCCTGCTTTCCTTCGAGTTCAAAGCCCTGCCTGCGGGTCGGGTCGAAGTTCACGTTAGCACCTACGCCGTTCCAGCTCAGCGGATTGATAACCACCGGGTCGTAGCCAATCTCTCCATTGAGGCTGCTGCGGTAGTAGCGCCCATCGACCGATGCACCACCGTGCTTCCAGCGTGCGCCCAGCTCCAGGTCGTGGGAGGTCTGAGCCACCAACACCGAGCCTTGCAAGGGCGCACCCAGGTCATCGGCAGTAGGCTGGCGAAAACTTTGACCCACACGGCCGTACAAAGTCGTGTCGCCGGTGACTTTTTGGCTCACACCCAGCTCCCAGGCGGGCTGCGTATCGTCCAGGCTGGCCACCGCAACTTCGCTGCTGCGCTGAATGCGCTCGGTTCGCAAACCGGCGCTCAAGCGGGTGCCCGTGGCGGGAATGGTGACGTCGTCCTTGATGTAGTAGGCCAGCGAGTTCGATTTCGACACATCACCGTAATAGCCATAGGTCGTCTTTTTCCAATCCGCGCTGTCACTGCCCAGCACCAGGGAATTCATCCAGGTACCCGCGTTGTACCGGTTGCGCGCCCGCACTGAACTGTTGGACATGGACACGTCCGAGTCCACCGTGTAACCGTCGGCGATGTAGTCCGCTGTCGACGCCCTTTGCAACTGGTTCGTTTCCACCTCAATCTGCCAAGCGCCCAGGGTCAGCCCCCCAAACACACCAGAGCTGGTGTGTTTGACGGTGGCGAAGTCGCTGGGCTTGTCGGTTTGCCGTGGGTTTTCTTCATATTGCTGCGCAGTCAGTGCGCCTGGCAAACCGCTGCGCAAGTCGCTATTGGCGCCACGCACCCCGAACCGAAGCACATCATTGCTCCATTGCGCCGTAACCGCCAACTTCTGTGATTTGGAAGCCAGGTTGTCGCGGTGGCCGTCACTGCGCACATCATTGGCTGCCACGTCCAGTGCAAACCCGCCGGAAACTAAGGAGGCGTTGGCCCGCAAATCACCCAGACCGTTGCTGCCGGTGGCGCCGTAGACGCTGGCGGTATTGGCCTGCGTCAAACCCTTTCCCGCCTTGGTGCTTACAACGATTGCGCCCGCTGTTGCACCCTCGCCGTAAAGGACTGCGCCCGAGCCGCGCAATATTTCAATTTGGCTGACCGAATCAATCGGGATTTGTGACAGATCCGGCGTTGTGCCTTGCGGTTCGTTCAGACGCATACCGTCCACAATGACGACCTGGTTGCTACTGGCAGTTTCGCCAAACCCGCGCAAGTCCAGGGCGTAATTATTGCCACCCGACAAATCCAAGCGCCCGGGCACGCCCAAAAGCTTCATGATCGCCTCATTCACCGTAGTCGCGCCAGAGGCCAGAATCTCAGCGGCGGTGATGACGCTAACGCCAAACGGCAAGGACGCGGCCGACTCCGGGAAACGCGTCGCCGTCACCACCACGTGCTGCAAAGCCGTGGCGTTGTCCGCAGTTTGCGCAAAACCAGAGGTGGAAGAAAAAGCCGCAGCCACGGCCAGAGGGAGTGCGGCTAAGCGCGCACGAGAGTTACCAGTTTTCATAGGAAAAAGACCATCAATAAAACCCTCGCCGTCTTCCCCGACAGCGCATGGGCGTCACAGTTGCGCGCAAGCGTGCAACCACTTTATTGGCCGGTATCCGGGCTGATGGCACAACCCCCATCGCCTTCCCAAGTGCTTGTTCAGGGCACTCAGTGGCTGTGATGGGAGCGAAATCGAAACCCAGGTACGAGCGTCGATTTGTCCACTTACCGTTGCGGGGGCAGCGCAGGTTAGGTTGGCTGTTAGACAGCGTCTCCCTCCTGCTTCCCGTTGAACTGCACCGTGTGAACCACGGCGCGAGCACCAACAGCGCAGATTCTACGGCGCAGCGCGCGTAAGAAAACCGCGTGGCTGCGACCTACAATGTCGCGCTATGCAGCCCTTGTCCCCCACCGAGCAAATCGCCGAGCGCGTTGAGCGCTTGCTGGTGCGCTACGAAGAACTCCAGCGCACCAACGCCTTGCTCAGCAGCCAGGTGCAGACGCTCACCACCGAGCGCGATTCCTTCAAATCCCGCCTGGGCGCGGCCCGCGCGCGCATCGACGCCTTGCTCGACCGCCTGCCCGCCCAGCCTGACAGCGACGCCGCAGCGCCCTCCTCTAGCCCCCAGCCTGACGACACACCATGAAACAACTCGACGTCCAGATCATGGGTCAAAACTACTTGCTCGGTTGCCCCGAAGGGGGCGAAGCCAAGCTGACCCAGGCCGTGCAGCGCGTGGACGCCGCCATGTGCAAGATCCGCGACGCGGGCAAGGTGCGCGCCCGGGACCGGATTGCGGTGCTGGCGGCGTTGAACCTGGCTTTTGAAGTGGCCAATGCCGACGCGCCTGCCGAAGGCGTGGCGATTGAGCCCGCGCCCGCATTGACGCTGGACCGCCGGCGCGACGACAAACTGCTCGAACCCCTCATCCACCGCCTGGACAAGGTGCTGGCGCGCGACGGCCTGTTGTTCTAGCCCCAAAGCCACAAGGGCGCGGTGCGCGCAAGCGCCTGTGCAGGCCTACAATCCAAAGCGTCTGCAGTGCCCGCCGGGCTTTATATTTCCTTGAACCTATGCTCTATGAGCCAGGGCTTGGAACATGCCTCGCAAGCGTGACCGTCTCGCGTTAGACGGACCCAATGTGGGGCTGACCTCGCCCACCTGAACCCCGGTTCAGGATGCCGGTCCGGTGGCACTTGCAGACACCTTCTTTCAACCCTCTCACACCAATCCCCATGCTCGAACCCACCCTGATCGCCGAACTGGCGCTGCTCGGCCTGTGTACCGGATTTTTGGCCGGCCTCCTGGGCATTGGCGGGGGCATGCTGATGGGCCCTTTTCTGACCCTGATCCTGTCGCACCGCGGCATCAGCGCTGATCTGGCAGTCAAGATGGCGATCGCCACCTCCATGGCCACCATTGTGTTTACCAGTGTGGCCAGCGTGCGCGCCCACCACCAGCGCGGCGCGGTGCGCTGGGACATTGTCAAAAGCCTGGCGCCGGGCATCATGCTCGGCGGCGCGCTGGCCAGCGTGGGCATGTTCAGCGTGCTCAAGGGCACCTGGCTTGCGATCTTCTTCGGCCTGTTTGTGAGCTTTTCTGCCACCCAGATGCTGCGTGACAAAAAACCCCAGGCCAGCCGCGAGATGCCGGGGCCGGTCGGGCAGGTGGCTGCTGGCGGTGTGATCGGCTTTTTGTCAGGGCTGGTGGGCGCGGGCGGCGGCTTTGTCAGCGTGCCCTTTATGGTCTCGCGCAACGTGCCCATGCGCAACGCCGTGGGCACGAGTGCTGCGCTGGGTTTTCCGATTGCGCTGGCCAACACGGTGGGCTACATCGTCAGCGGCTCAGCGCTGACCGCACTGCCCGACGGCGCCCTGGGCTACGTCTGGCTGCCCGCACTGGCGGTGATTGGCGCGTGCAGCGTGCTGACCGCACCCTGGGGCGCCAAGATCGCCCACCTGGTGCCGGTGGCGCAGCTCAAACGCATATTCGCACTGCTGCTGTATTGCCTGGCGGGGTACATGTTGTACAAAGGGCTGGCTGGATAAGACGCCTGAGGGAATTTTGTCCTTGAAGGTCCTGGACGGCGCGGTTTACGCAAAACTGCCAGGTGCCGGTCTTGCAGATCGGATTGAATTACAATTTTCATTAATTGGTAATTCAACAAAACGGGGGCCGCATGCAAAGCACGATCACCGCCAGAGGGCAAACCGTCGTGCCTGCGGCCATTCGCAATGAATTTCACCTCGGGCCCGCCGACCGCCTGGAATGGATTCTGGACGATGGTGGCATCCGGGTGGTGCCGGTGCGCGCCAATCCGGTGGCGGCCTTCCGGGGCCAAGGCAAAGGCGGCGCAACCACCCGCCTGCTGGCTGCCCGCAAGCAGGACCAGGACCGCGAGTGAAACGGTTTTTGCTTGACACATCAGCCTTGCTGACCCTGCGGGACGATGAGGCAGGCGCAGATCGGGTAGCCGAAGTGCTGAACCTGGCATCACAAGGCAAGGCCAAATGCTTCGGCTGCTACATGACCCTGATGGAGATGTACTACCGCGTGTGGCGCGACGAAAGCAAAGCTGCCGGACAACTGGCCTACCAGCAATGCCAGGCCTTGCCAATGGAATGGCTGTCCAACACCGACACTTTGCTGGTCAAGGCCGCCGAGTTCAAGGCGCTCTATCCGCTGTCCATTGCCGACGCCTGGATTGCCGCTTGCGCCAGTGAACAAGGCGCGGTGTTGTTGCACAAGGATCCCGAATTCAAGCCCTTGCCGATAGCTCAGGAATTGTTGCCGCTCAAAGTCGGCAAATCACAATAAAAAAGCCGACGCCACAGCGTCGGCTTCTCGGTTTTGGCCCGAGGGCCAAAAACCCACTTAGCCCATGTGCAAACCGCCATTGACCGAGAAGTCAGCGCCAGTGGCATAGCCGCCTTCTTCCGACGCCAGCCAGGCGATGATGGACGCGATCTCGCTGGGCTCGCCCAGGCGTTTGACGGGCACGGTGGCGACGATCTTGGCCAGCACGTCTTCACGGATGGCTTTGACCATGTCGGTGCCGATGTAGCCGGGGCTCACGGTGTTGACCGTCACGCCTTTGGTGGCCAGTTCTTGCGCCAGAGCCATCGAAAAACCGTGCATACCAGCTTTGGCGGCCGAGTAGTTGGTTTGACCCGCCTGGCCTTTTTCGCCATTGACCGACGAGATATTGATGATGCGGCCCCAGCCTTTTTCCACCATGTCGGCGACCACTTGCTTGGTCACATTGAACATGGAGTTCAGGTTGGTCTCAATCACCATGTCCCAGTCTTCACGGCTCATTTTCAGGAACATGCGGTCGCGGGTGATACCGGCGTTGTTCACCAGCACGTCGATGGTGCCGTGTTCGGCCTTGGTCTTGGTGAAGGCCTCGACGGTGGAATCCCAGTCGCCGACATTGCCCGCCGAGGCGTAAAAGGTATAACCCAACGCCGCTTGTTCGGCAATCCACTTGACGTGGTCGCGCGTGGGGCCGCAACCGGCGATGACTTTGAAACCTTCTTTGTGCAGGCGCTGGCAAATGGCGGTACCGATACCACCCATGCCGCCGGTGACGTAGGCTACTTTCTGACTCATGCTG
>CANFNE010000056.1 GCA_947448105.1 Burkholderiales bacterium | reverse complement strand
TCCTATTCTATTAGTGAAAAAGATAAATTCACTATCGATGTAACTCGAATAAAGGCTGGACTGGAGGCGGGTTCGGTTTTAGATGTTAATTTCGATGTTATAGATTTAGGATGGAAGCACAGCTTTTAGTTGTGTGCTGGTGAATTTTTTGCGCAAAGTTTTGAAAAGTTCTACTTGTGCACCAATAAAATATTTGAAAACCCCACGTTTCTTGTGGGGTTGCAAGCTGATTCTTGAAGTTTCAAAAGCCCCCAATCTAGGCTCAGACTGGATTTCTAAGCTGGTTCTGCGCCACCAACTGGACTAGCTGCTGAGGAAATCTAGAGTGGGGTAAGACTGGGGACACCCAATCCACCCCCAGTTTGTGTCAATCCACTGGACACACTCTGATGGTGATCACTGAGGATAGATACTGGATATTCGTTGCCAAATTGTAGATATTAGGAGGCATGCGCACTATCCATTGTGCTACGGCGAGGGGTGGGGCATTTTAGGGGCGCTGGTTCGCCGCCCTCGCCGGGCCGTGCAGGCTTATTTCGTCAGCAATCGCATGGCCTCTTCCAGTCCTTTGAGCGTGAGCGGGTACATGCGCTGCTGCATCAGTTGCTGGATCACGCTGATGCTTTGGCGGTACTGCCACACGCCTTGCGGTTCTGGGTTGATCCAGGCAAATTTAGGGAAAGCACTCGTCAGGCGCTGCAGCCAGTCGGCGCCGGGCTCTTCGTTGTTGTATTCCACGCTGCCGCCGGGCTGCAAAATCTCGTAGGGGCTCATGGTGGCGTCACCCACGAAGATCAGCTTGTAGTCCTTGTTGTACTTGCGGATGATGTCCCAGGTCGCAAATTTTTCGGCAAAGCGGCGCCGGTTGTTCTTCCACATAAAGTCGTACACGCAGTTGTGGAAGTAATAAAACTCCAGGTGCTTGAACTCGGTTTTGGTGGCGCTAAACAGCTCTTCCACCCGCGCAATATGGTCATCCATGGTGCCGCCCACGTCCATCAGCAGCAATACCTTGACGTTGTTGTGCCGCTCCGGGCGCATCTTGATGTCCAGGTAGCCTGCATTGGCCGCTGTTTTGCTGATGGTTTCGTCCAGATCGAGCTCGTCCTCGTTGCCTTCGCGGGCAAACTTGCGCAGGCGGCGCAGCGCCACCTTGATGTTGCGCGTGCCCAGTTCCTGGGTGTCGTCGTAGTCTTTGTAGGCGCGCTGGTCCCAGACCTTGACCGCGCTGCGGTTGCGGCTTTTGTCTTGCCCGATGCGGATACCTTGCGGGTTTTGGCCAAAGGCGCCAAAGGGCGAGGTGCCGCCGGTGCCAATCCATTTGCTGCCGCCTTCGTGGCGCTCTTTTTGCTCTTCGAACCGCTTTTTCAGCGTCTCCATGAGCTCGTCCCAGCCCATTTTTTCGATTTTGGCGAGTTCTTCCGGGCTGAGTTGCAACTCCAGGTTTTTACGCAGCCACTCCAGCGGCACTTCTTTGGTGAAGTCGGCGATCATCTCCACGCCTTTGAAATAGGCGGCAAAGGCGCGGTCAAATTTGTCGTAGTGCTTCTCGTCTTTCACCAGCGCAGCGCGGCTCAGGTAATAGAAGTCATCAATCTTGTAGCCGCTGCTGTAGGCCTCGCCAAAGGTGTCGGTTTGTGCAGGCTCGGCGTTCGGGCCGACCACGCCTTTTTGCAGCGCTTCGAGCAGCGTCAGAAACTCTTTGACAGACACCGGCAGTTTGGCGCTTCGCAGCGTATAGAAAAAGTCGAGCAGCATGGTGGTGTGTCTCAGCGCGGTTTGTTCAGGCTGTGCAGGAGTTGCGCCTTGACCTCAGGCCATTCGCCCGCGCGCAGGCTGTACATCACGGTGTCGCGGATGGTACCGTCACGGCGCAGGGCGTGGCCACGCAAGACGCCGTCTTTGTGCGCGCCCAGGCGTTCAATGGCGGCTTGCGAGGCAAAGTTGAAGTTATCGGTGCGCCAGCCGACCACATGGCAGCCCAAAGTCTCAAAGGCGTGGGTCATGAGCAGCAGCTTGCAGGTGCTGTTGACGTGGCTGCGCTGCACGCTTTTGGCGTACCAGGTGTAGCCAATCTCCACCCGTTTTACCGCCGGCACGATGTCGTGGTAGCTGCTGCTGCCCAGCACGCGGCCACTGGCCTCGTCTAGCACGCAAAAGGCAAAGCGGTTGCCGGCCTCGCGCATGGCCAGCGCGTCCTCGATGTATTTGCGCGTGTCTTGCGGCTCCGGCACCGAGGTGACGCGGATGTTCCACAGCGCGCCGTCGGCGGCTGCGGCCTGCAGACCGGCTTCGTGTTCCAGCGCCAGGGGCACCAAGGTGACGCCGCGCGATGAGAGGGTGATGGGTTCTACAAAGGCCATAGGAATTCGCTTTAACTTTTATTCTTTGTCGCTGCGGCTGCGTTGCCAGCGTCGCGCCAGTTGCAGGCCCAGGCCGCCGCCCAAGCCCACCAGCAAAATCGCCACTGTGCTGGACGCGCCATAGCCGGGCGCAAAAATATCCATGCCCAGCAGCTTGCCAATCCAGTAGCCCGCCAGCGAACCCCCTAGAAAACCAATGGCGTCCGACAGACCGATGGCAAAAAAGTCAATTTTTTTAGGCTCGGCCATATCAGCGGTTGTTGCGTTGCATGAACATCAGTTTTTCGAACAGGCTCACGTCTTGTTCGTTTTTGAGCAGCGCGCCCACGAGCGGGGGAATGGCCATTTTCTCGTCCTTGGATTGCAGCGCCGACAAAGGGATGTCTTCGGCCAGCAGCAGCTTGAGCCAGTCCAGCAGTTCGCTGGTAGAGGGCTTCTTCTTCAGGCCGGGCAGGTTGCGCACCTCGTAGAAGGTCTTCATGGCGGCGGTGAGCAACTCTTTTTTCAGGTCGGGGAAGTGCACGTCCACGATGCTTTGCATGGTGGCGGCTTCGGGGAACTTGATGTAGTGGAAGAAGCAGCGGCGCAAAAACGCGTCCGGCAGCTCTTTTTCATTGTTCGACGTGATGAACACCAGCGGGCGGTGCTTGGCGCGGATGAGCTCGCGCGTCTCGTAGCAGTAAAACTCCATGCGGTCGATTTCGCGCAGCAAGTCGTTGGGGAACTCGATGTCGGCCTTGTCGATCTCGTCAATCAAGAGCGCCACCGGCGTCTCGCTCGTAAAAGCCTGCCACAGCACGCCTTTGACAATGTAGTTGTGGATGTTCTTGACGCGCTCGCCACCGTCAATGTCCGAGAGCTGCGAGTCGCGCAGGCGGCTCACGGCGTCGTATTCATACAGGCCTTGTTGCGCCTTGGTGGTCGATTTGATGTGCCACTGCAGCAAAGGCAGATTCAGTGCCGATGCCACCTCTTCCGCCAGCATGGTTTTGCCGGTGCCGGGTTCGCCCTTGACCAGCAAGGGCCGCTGCAGCCTGGCTGCGGCGTTGACCGAAAGCATCAGGTCCTGGGTGGCGATGTAGTTTTTTGTACCGTTGAATTTCATGGATGGGGCAATCGAACTAGACGAGGGTGGATTCACAATAATCAGCAGCAAAGACACCCAAGGGTGGCAGGCGGCTGGACAAAGGGCGGCGGCGCAAAATGCTTCGGACGGGCCGATATAATCCGCGCAGTCAATTTATACCAATACCCTTTCGATTGTCTGCGCAAAATGAATCTATCGCTTCGCTCCCTGACCGCACTTCTTGTCGCTTCTGTGACGGTCCTATCTGCCCAAGCCCAGGACATCAAAGGTGACGCTGCTGCCGGCCTCAAGAAAAACGCCATGTGCATCGGCTGCCACGGCATCGTGGGTTACCAAGCCAGCTTCCCCGAAATTTACAAAGTGCCCAAAATCTCGGGCCAAGGCGAGAAATACATCATCTCGGCCCTGAACGCCTACAAAAAAGGCGAGCGCAAACACCCCTCCATGCGCGGCATCGCCACCTCTTTGAGCGACCAGGACATGGCTGATTTGGCGGCTTTCTATTCCGCAAGCGGCGTGGATGCCAACGCCAAACCGCTGGAAAAAGCGGCGGATGGATCGGCCAAAGCGGTCGAACTGGTGGCCAAAGGCGCTTGCAGCTCCTGCCACGGCGAGAGCCTGAGCAAGCCCATCGACCCCAGCTACCCCAAGCTAGCCGGCCAGTACAGCGACTACCTCTTTGTCGCACTGAAGTCCTACAAGACCGAAGGCAACCCGCAAGTGGGCCGCGGCAACGCCATCATGGGCGGTGTGGCCAAGCAGTTTTCCAATGCCGAGTTGAAAGTGTTGGCCAACTACCTCGGCGGTTTGCCAGGCGAACTCAAGACGGTGCCTGAGAGCCGCTTCCGCTAAACGGACGCGCGCCGCATAAAAAAACCGCCCTAGGGCGGTTTTTTTATGTCTGGCGTTTCCGAATTTTTCCTAATCGCGCGTCGCGTGGCGCTGCACGCAGGCGATATAGGCGTCGCCGTCGGGCGGGCGACCAGCACGCTGGCTTTCCCACAGCATCTTACCCAGACATTCCATGGCGTCGTGGTGCGCGCGGTGCAGGGAGTTGCGCTTGTGCGTAAGTAATTCCACCGCCTGGCGAATGCCGCGCGGCTGGTCAATCGAGCTTTGCTCGCTGATGGACAAATGCATAGACAGGTGCAAAAAGGGGTTGCTGCGGCCCTCAGCACCGTCATAAACCGCAGCTACCGCCGCATCGGCATCGCGCAGCTCGGCGTGGTATTCGGGGTGTTCGTCAATCCACTGGGCGGCGATGGTTTCCAGGGCTTCTAACGGCTGCGTGGTTCGGGCTTTTTCGTACACGGCGCAGAAATAGCGGCGCACATCGGCTTGGGAAGGGTTGAACATGCGCAGAAGGTTACCATGGGGCTTTGCGCCCATGACCCAAGCCTGGCCCCTGATTACCGACCCCTATTTCTACGCTGTGTCGGTGCCCGCAGTGATCTTGCTGGGCATTAGTAAGAGCGGTTTTGGCGCCGGTTTCGGCTCGCTGGCGGTGCCCATGATGGCCCTGGCGGTGACTGTGCCGGAAGCGGCGGCGATTTTGATGCCGGTGCTGTTTGTGATGGACGTGCTCGGCATGGCCGCATTTCGCAAGGACTTTGACATGGCGCTGCTGCGCCACATCCTGCCCTTTGGCGTGCTGGGCATCGTCATTGGCGCGGTGCTGTTCAAGCTCTTGCAGGCGCACACGGTGGCGGCGATCGTAGGCGGATTTACCCTGCTGTTTCTGGCCCAGCGCCTGGCGTTTCCACCCAAAGCCGGGGACGCACCGCCGCCGCGCTGGGTGGGCGCTTTGTTGGCTACGACCTCGGGCTTTACGAGTTTTATCGCCCACGCGGGCGGGCCACCCATCAATGCCTATGTCATCGGCCTGCGCCTGAGCCCCATCAAATTCACCGCCACCATGGCGTTTTTCTTTTTTGTGGTGAACCTGTGCAAATGGATTCCCTACGCTTGGCTGGGGCTGCTGGACCTGCGCAATATGACGACTTCGCTGGTACTGTTGCCACTGGCGCCCGTGGGCGTGTGGATTGGGGTGCGTCTGGCGCGCACCATCAGCCAGGTGCTGTTCTACCGGTTTTTGTATGCGGGCATGTTGCTCACCGGCGTCAAGCTGCTCTGGGACGGGCTGGCCTGACACCTACCCAGCGCCACCTGCGCGACGCCGACGCGCTATCCGCGGGTTTGCAGCGCCTCATAATGCAGTCTCGTTTTTCTCTGGAATTCAGGAGCGCACCATGAGCCTTATCGTTGTCATCAACCCCAAAGGGGGCGCGGGCAAATCCACCCTGTCCACCAATATTGCGGGCTTCCTGGCCTCGCAAGGCCACGCGGTGCGCTTGGGCGACGCCGATCCGCAGCAGTCGTCGAGCCTGTGGCTGAGTTTGCGCCCCGCCAGCGCCAACCCGATTGCGTCCTGGGCCGTGGACCCAGAGGCCCTGGCCAAGCCGCCCAAGAGCGAGGGCCATGTGGTGCTGGACACGCCTGCAGGCCTGAGTGGCAGGGCGCTCAAAGACGTACTCAAAATGGCCGACAAGGTGGTGGTGCCACTGCAGGCCAGCATTTTTGACATGTACGCCACGCGCGGGTTCTTGGACACTTTGGCCAAAAGCCGCCATGCCGAGCGCCTGGACGTAGGCATTGTGGGCATGCGGGTGGATGAGCGCACCCTGGCGGCCGACCAGTTCACTTCCTTTGTCGGCTCTTTGGACCTGCCCCTGGTGGGCACCTTGCGCGACACACAAAACTATGTGCATCTGGCCGTCAGCGGCCTGTCGCTGTTTGACGTGTCGTCCAGCCGCATGGAGCGCGATCTGGCGCAGTGGGCCTCCATTTGCAAGTGGCTGTCGCTGCCGGCCTGAAGCTCAGGCTTTCCTCCAACCCAACGCAAACACCATGAAAACCATCAATACATTGCAAGAGCTCGTTGCCATGGTCGGCCAGCACGTGGCCACCAGCGACTGGATTCTTGTCACCCAAGAGGCCGTCAACCAGTTTGCCCAGGCCACCGGCGACCACCAGTGGATCCACGTGGACGTGGAGCGCGCCAAGGCCGGCCCGTTTGGCGCGCCGATTGCGCATGGTTTCCTGACCTTGTCCCTGATTCCGCAGTTTTTTGACTCGGCTTTGCACATCGCCGATGTGCGCATGGGCGTGAACTATGGCCTCAACCGTGTGCGCTTTATGGGCCCGGTGCCCGTGGGCAGCCGACTGCGTGCCAATCTGAGGTTGCTAAAGGCCGAACCCATTGAAAACCAGGGCCTGCAACTGACCTGGGAAGTCACCACCGAGCGCGAAGGCGCGGCCAAGCCGGTGTGTATCGCCGAATCGATCGCCCGGCTTTACGCCTGAGCCACGGGGCCAAAGCCGTTTTGCCGCCAGGCCTCAAACACGGTCACCGCCACGGCGTTGGACAAGTTGAGGCTGCGCTGACCGGCTTGCATCGGCAGCTTCAGGCTTTGGCCGGGGCCGAAGGCGGAGCGCACGGTGTCTGAAATGCCCTTGGTTTCTGAACCAAACACCAGCCAGTCGCCGGGCAAAAAGGCCACTTCATAGGGACTGCGTGTGCCGCGCGTGGTCAGGGTGAACATGCGTTCGGGCGCCGGACGCGCTTGTTCCAAAAACGCCTGCCAGCTGGCGTGGCGGCGCAGCGTGGCGTACGCGTGGTAATCCAGCCCGGCGCGGCGCATGTGCTTGTCGTCCATGGAAAAGCCCAGCGGCTCGACCAAATGCAGGCTGCAACCGGTATTGGCCGCCAGGCGGATGACGTTGCCCGTATTGGGCGGGATTTCGGGCTCAACGAGAACAATATGGAACATGGGGCGATTGTCGCTGCCCCACCCAGCCTATCAGATGCGCCCTTTACGCCCAGCCGCAGGCTGCGCGCCCAAGCCCCGTTTCAGGCGTCGCGCTCGGCCCTGGCAAACACCAGCGTCGTAATGTGCGCCGCCCCAGCTTGGCGCAGACATGCCGTGGCAGCTGCCAGCGAGGCGCCGCTGGTCATCACGTCATCGACCAGCACCAAGCGCTTACCCTCGATGTCTGCCCGGTGCAAAGGCTCAACGGCGAATGCGTGCTGCACGTTGGTGAGCCTCGCCGCGCGCGAGAGGCTGCTTTGGGCGGGCGTGTCGCGCACCCGCAGCAGCACCTGTGCCCGGGTTTTGTCCGGCGCCAGGGCGCGCGCCAGCAGCAAAGCCTGGTTAAAGCCGCGTTCTTGCAGCCGTTGGCGTGACAGTGGCATGGGCAGCAGCACATCGGCGGCTTCCAGCGCCGGTTCTACCCAGGGGGCGCTGCGCATCAGCAGTGCCATGCTGCGCGCCCAGGCCGGATGCTGTGCAAACTTGAATTCCAGCACCAGCTTGGACCAGGGGAAGGCATAGGCCACCGCAGCCAGCGCAGCGTCGGGCGCCGGCGGGTTCGTGGTGCATGCGCCGCAATAGCCGTGGTGGTGCGTCCCATCGGGAGGCAAGGGCAGCGCGCAGCCCCGGCAGCGGGCGCAAGGTTGGGCAAAGAGTTGCACGCAGGGTTCGCACACCGGCTGACTCGGCCAGGCGTGGCATACCGCGCACTGGCTGGGCAGGCGGTGGATAAGTTGCAAAGGCCAAAGCCAGGACATGCAACCAATATACTGCGCGCTCTGCGAGGCCCGTAGCCCAGCCTGTCTTTCTTATGCCCCCCCACTCCGACCAGCGACCCCCCACCATTGACACGCATGCTGCCGCGCGCTGGGCAGGCATGGCGCCTAAGCGCGGCGGCGCCGATTCGGCATGGTTGCACGAGGAAGTAGCCCGTCGCATGGAGGAGCGTCTGCAGTGGATCGTCAAAAAACCAGCCCATTGGCTGCACTGGGAGCCCTTGCGTGGCGCCATGGGTATTCACCCGGTGCTGGCCCAGCGCTATCCCCAGGCAAGGTGCTTTATTGCCCAGACCCCAGCACAGGCCGTCCCTGCGGTGCGCCGCACCCTGGCCAAACCCTGGTGGGACGCCCGCCACTGGCGCGCGCCCGCCGTGCAATTTGACGCACCCACGCAGCCGGTAGACATGCTGTGGGCCAATATGGCTTTGCACATGGATGCAGACCCGCAAGCCCTGATTGCGCGCTGGCACCAGTTACTCTCCACCGATGGTTTTGTGATGTTTTCCTGCTTCGGCCCGGACACGCTGCGCGAACTGCGCCAGATGTACGCGGCCATGGGCTGGCCCGCGCCTGCCCATGAATTTACCGATATGCACGACTGGGGCGACATGTTGGTAGAAGCCGGTTTTGCCGAACCGGTGATGGACATGGAGCGCATCACCCTGACGTTTTCCTCGCCCGCGCATTTGCTCGCTGAGTTGCGCGGTTTGGGGCGCAACCTACACCCGCAGCGCTTTGGCGGCCTGCGCGGGCGCCAGTGGCACGCCGAATTGCAGGCGCAAATCAGCCAGCGGCTTTGTGATCCGGCACAGGTTGGACGCCTGCGCCTGGGCTTTGAAATCGTTTACGGACACGCTTTCAAGCCCGCGCCGCGTATGTCCGTGCGGGCGCAAACCAGCGTGTCGCTCGATGACTTTCGCAGCGCCTTGCGCAGCAAGGCAGCAGCAGGCGCCAAGGACCCGACGTAATGGTCTTGCACGCGCATTTCACCTTGGGGAACAGTGGGAATCGGCCCGGTACCTTGGGCTACAATCATGGGCAATCGTTGGAACGGATCACACCATAGCAATCGGGTCGCATTGACCCCATTTAAACATCGGCATATTGCGTGAATTCCCGTAAATATCGATTTGGGATGGTTCAGGGCCAGCGGGTGGAGTGGTTGTTGCGGCAAAACTGCGCAATGAGCCCGGCCCAGCTTGGAATTTTTTACTTGTCCCTCAGCGCAATTTCTTTGTGCATTGGCTTGTTCTTCTGGGTCCTGGGCGCAACGCTGGTGTTGCCGTTTTCCGCGTTGGAAATGCTGGTGCTGGGAGTTTGCTTCTTGTGTTTTGCAAGACGCAGCCTAGACCGCGAGCTTATTTCCATCGACGGCGGTCAGGTCATTGTGGAATGCGAATTGGGTGGCGTGCTGCAGCAAGTCGCGTTCCAGCGGGAGTGGCTAAGGGTTGAGAGTCCGCGCCACGCGCATTCACTCATTGAGTTGCGCGGGCAAGGAAAAGCCATTGCGGTAGGCCGTTTTGTGCGACCGGAATGGCGGTCAACACTGGCGGCAGAGATTCAGCGTGCCGCGCGTGCCTGTTGAGGTGCGGCGCAAGACGGGTTTTGTTACTGGGTTTGCATACTTTGAGGCATTGAAAGTGAATACGATGAAGAGCATTTGGAAAAATCTGGCTTCAATGTTGGCCGCCGCCATCCTGTGGCTTGCCAGCGCCGGTATCAATTTGGCGCATGCCGTCAATGATTTGGCCGGCGGTCCTGCCGTCAATCAGCTGAATTTGTACCCCCCTGTCACCTCGGTGGCGCGCGACCAGCAATGGCTGCACTGGTTCATGCTGATCTTGTGTGCCGTAATCTTTGTCGCCGTGTTCTCGGTGATGTTTTATTCCATCTGGAAGCACCGCAAGTCGGTAGGTCACAAGGCCGCGACCTTCCATGAATCGGTCACGGTTGAGATCATCTGGACGGTGGTGCCGTTCATCATCGTGATCCTGATGGCGCTGCCCGCCACCAAAGCGGTGGTGGCCATGAAGGACACGACCAACGCGGACATCACGGTCAAGGTTACCGGCATGCAGTGGAAATGGGGTTATGACTACCTCAAAGGCGAAGGCGAAGGCATTGGCTTTGTCTCCACGATTGATGCTGCCCAACGCGAAATGTCCAACAATGGTGGCCCTAAAAAGGGCCAGGACGTGGATGACTACTTGCTCAAGGTGGATAACCCACTCGTGATCCCTGTGGATAAGAAGGTTCGCCTGATTACCACCGCTAACGATGTGATCCACGCGTTCTACGTGCCGTCCTTTGGTATCCAGCAAGCGGCAATTCCCGGTTTTGTGCGTGACACCTGGTTCCGTGCAGAAAAGGTAGGCGACTACTTCGGCCAATGCTCGCAGTTGTGTGGCAAGGAGCACTCGTACATGCCGATCCACGTGAAAGTGGTGTCGGCTGAAGACTACACAAAATGGGTCGCTGGCGAACAAAAGAAATTGGCGGCGCTGGCGGATGACCCAAGCAAAGTCTGGACCCTGGACGACATCACCAAGCGCGGTGAAAAAGTCTATGCCCAAAACTGCGTTGCCTGCCACCAGGCCAACGGCAAGGGTGGTGGCGCGGTTAAACCGCTCGATGGTGCAGCTGTCGTGCTGGATGCGGACAAGAGCAAGCAAATCATGGTGCTGCTGAACGGCCAGAACAACGGCGCTATGCCTTCATGGAAAGCCCTGAGCAATACCGACATCGCTGCGGTAATCAGCTTCTCCAAAAACCACTGGTCCAACAAGACCGGCCAGCTCGTGCAGCCCTCTGAAGTGGCTGCCCTGCGCAAGTAAGGCTATTGTGCCAACGCTTGCAGTATTGAATTAAGAGTAGTGAAAAGGAAGCCAGTATGAGCGCTGTTTTAGACCACCATGACCACGATCATGCACACCACGACGATCACCACGCCCCCACCGGCTGGCGCCGTTGGGTGTTTGCGACCAACCACAAGGACATCGGAACGCTTTACCTCTTGTTTGCCTTCACGATGTTGATGGTCGGCGGCATTCTGGCGCTGATTATTCGCGCTGAGCTTTTCCAGCCCGGTTTGCAGCTGGTGAACCCCGAGTTGTTCAACCAGCTCACCACCATGCACGGACTGATCATGGTGTTTGGCGCCATCATGCCGGCCTTTGTGGGTTTTGCGAACTGGATGATTCCGCTGCAAATTGGCGCATCCGATATGGCGTTTGCGCGCATGAACAACTTCAGCTTTTGGCTGATGATTCCTGCCGCCCTGATGATCGTGAGTTCCTTCTTTATGCCCGGTGGCGCACCCGCTGCCGGCTGGACGCTGTACGCACCGCTGACCCTGCAAATGGGCCCCAGCATGGACGCTGGTATTTTTGCCCTGCACATTCTGGGCGCCTCATCCATCATGGGCTCGATCAACATCATCGTCACCATTCTGAACATGCGCGCGCCTGGCATGACGCTGATGAAGATGCCCATGTTCGCCTGGACCTGGCTGATTACTGCGTACTTGCTGATTGCCGTGATGCCCGTGTTGGCCGGCGCCATCACCATGACGCTGACGGACCGCCACTTTGGCACCAGTTTCTTCAACCCCGCCGGTGGCGGTGACCCGGTGATGTACCAGCATATTTTCTGGTTCTTTGGCCACCCCGAGGTGTACATCATGATCTTGCCGGCCTTCGGCATCATCAGCCACGTCGTTCC
>CANFNE010000055.1 GCA_947448105.1 Burkholderiales bacterium | reverse complement strand
GCCAGCGGCTGGCAAACCTTTTGGCATGTGACGCTGCCCAACATCAAATGGGGCCTGATTTACGGCGTGATCTTGTGCAACGCCCGGGCCATGGGCGAGTTTGGCGCGGTGTCGGTGGTCTCAGGTCATATTCGCGGCCAGACCAACACCATGCCGCTGCACGTCGAGATTTTGTACAACGAATACCAGTCGGTGGCCGCCTTTGCGGTGGCTTCGCTGCTGGCGCTCTTGGCGTTGGTCACGCTGGTGGTCAAGTCCTTTGTCGAGTGGCAGTTTGAGCGCCTTGAAAAAGCCGCCGCCGCCCTGCCCCCCGAGCCCGCGCCGGTCTGACCCATTTTTTGAAGAGAAACCCATGAGTATTGCAATACGCCAGGTCAGCAAAGACTTTGGTACTTTCAAGGCCTTGCGCAATGTCGATCTGGACATTGGCTCGGGCGAGCTGGTCGCGCTTTTGGGCCCTTCGGGCTGCGGCAAGACCACGCTTTTGCGCATCATCGCGGGCCTGGAGACAGCCGACCAAGGCAGCATCTTGTTCAGCGGCGAGGACGCCACCGACTTCCATGTGCGCGAGCGCAAGGTGGGCTTTGTGTTTCAACACTACGCCCTGTTTCGCCACATGACGGTGTTTGACAACGTGGCTTTTGGTCTGCGCATGAAGCCGCGCGCCACCCGGCCCTCGGACGCGGTGATCAAAGAAAAAGTGCACGCGCTCTTGGGCCTGGTGCAGCTCGACTGGCTGTCGGACCGCTACCCGGCGCAGCTCTCAGGTGGTCAGCGCCAACGCATCGCCTTGGCGCGTGCGCTCGCGGTAGAGCCCCAGGTGCTGCTGCTGGACGAGCCCTTTGGCGCGCTGGACGCCAAGGTGCGCAAAGAGTTGCGCCGCTGGCTGCGCCGCCTGCACGACGACCTGCATGTGACCAGCATTTTTGTCACCCACGACCAGGAAGAAGCGCTGGAAGTAGCCGACCGCGTGGTGCTGATGAACAGCGGCAAAGTCGAACAGGTGGGTTCACCCCAAGAAGTGTGGGACCACCCGGCCAGCCCCTTTGTCTATGGCTTTTTGGGCGACGTGAACCTGTTCCATGGCCGTGCCCATGAAGGCGAAATGCACATCGGCGAAAGCCACACCGGGGTGCGTCTGGCCAGCCCTGAACACAGCGCGGTCCAAGACGCCAAGGCCTTTGCCTATGTCCGTCCGCACGACCTTGATGTGCAACGCTACCCATCCACCGACCCCCACATTGCGGGCGGCGCCGCAAGTGGCGGCATTGCGGCCAAGCTGCAGCGCGCGATTGTGGTGGGGCCGGTTGCGCGGCTCGAACTGCAGCCCCTGGACCGCGCCGCCGCGGGAAGCGACGACATCATTGAGGTGCAAATGACCGCGCAGCAGTTCCAAGAAATGGGGTTCAAAGAAGGCGAAACCCTGATGCTGACACCGCGCAAGGCGCGGGTGTTTGTGGCCTAAGCAGCCTGCGCTTGCTGCGGACCCAGGGCCGACTTGCGTAGCGCGCATGCGGTTCCACTTGAATGCTGGCACCGATGGCGGGAACTTACTGCAAACTGCCTTTGCTACTTTCGGGCAAGAGCAGCGGCAGCACCGCGATGCCTTCGTCGATCAGTTCACGGGTTTCCTTGGCCGTCGCCTGGCCGCGAATCGCGTGCTCCGGCACTTCACCATAGTGGATTTTGCGGGCCTCTTCGGCAAAGCGCTCGCCCACGTCGGTGGTGTTGGCCACCAGCTTGCGCGACATTTCCAGCCAGGCAGCCATCTGCTCGGCAGCCTGAGGTTTGGCCAAGGCAACCGACGTACTTGGGGGAAGGTCCTGGCTGGGCGCACTGCGCGATGTGGACAGGTTCAGGCGCGGTGCGCTGAGTTTTTTAGTGACTTGGGCGTCACCGCACAGCGGGCAAGACACCAGTGCGCGCGCCTGTTGCGCCAAAAAATCGTCTTCCGAGGCAAACCAACCTTCAAAGCCGTGGCCTTGGCCGCATTGCAAGTCGAGCACTTTCATGGTGGCGTCTGCCAGTCCAGCGTCCAGGCGCCCGAGAGCACGTTTTGCAGCCACAGGACGCAGGTCAAGGTTTTGGCGTCGGTCACGGTGCCGTCAAAGCACCACTGCGACAGTTCTTGCGGGTGAGCGCTAAATACGTCGAGAAACTCACCGTCGTCCAGTGCACGGTCACCCGCGACCAGTCCGCGGGCAAACCAGACTTCAATCGATTCAGTGGAATAGGCAATCACCGGGTGCATCACACCGGCACGGGCCCACTCGGTGGCGCGGTAGCCGGTTTCTTCAAGCAGCTCGCGCTGGGCGCAGGCCAACACACTTTCGCCCGCGTCGAGCTTACCGGCCGGAAACTCCACCATTACTTGGCCCACGGGATAGCGAAACTGGCGCTCCAGCACGAGGCGGACCTGGCCTTGGTCATCGGTGTCCATGGGAATCACCACCACCGCGCCGGGATGCACCACGTATTCGCGGCTGGCCATTTGGCCATCGGGCAGCACCACCTGGTCACGAAAGGCGTGCAGAAATTTGCCCTTGAAAAGCTCCTGGCTGGAATGCAGGGTTTCCCGCAAATGCGCGTCGGGCAACGGCAGGTCGCGCGCTAGCGCTGGCTTGGTCGAGCCCCTCGCTGGGTCTGCCGGGTCGCCGCAGGGGGGGATCAAGTGCCCAACATCTGCAAAATGGACTGCGCGGACAAGGCCATCAAACCGGCCGGGAACAAGCCCAGCACCAGCACCAAGGCGCCGTTGATCGCCAGAACAACCCGCACACCCTGGCTG
The DNA here is from genome assembly GCA_947448105.1 of Burkholderiales bacterium. GTDB lineage: Bacteria > Pseudomonadota > Gammaproteobacteria > Burkholderiales > Burkholderiaceae_C > Allorhodoferax. The sequence continues at coordinate 9,080 of CANFNE010000055.1, read as the reverse complement.
GCCACCACGGGTCCGGCGGTGATGGGTTCGTCAAAGTACATGACCTTGACCACGCGCAGGTAGTAGAACGCACCGACCAGCGACATCATCACCGCAAAAATCGCCACACCCAGTGGCAGCGGCTCGCCGGAGGCGATCAGGGCCTGCAACACCGACAGCTTGGCGTAAAAACCAACCATGGGCGGAATACCGGCCATGGAGAACATGCAAGCGGCCATGACACCGGCGTACAGCGGGCTGCGCTGGTTCAAGCCGGCAAAGTCCGTAATTTCTTCACTCTCAAAGCCCTCGCGCGCCAGCAGCATGATCACACCAAAGGCCGCCAGCGTGGTCATGACATAGGTGATGACATAGAACATGGCCGAGCTGTAGGCGTTGGCAGCGGAAATGGTGTTGCCGTTGACCACGCCTGACATCAGGCCAATGAGCACAAAGCCCATTTGCGAAATCGTGGAAAACGCCAGCATGCGCTTGAGGTTGGTCTGGGCGATGGCCGCCAAATTGCCCAGAAACAGCGAGGCAATCGACAGCACCATGAGCATCTGCTGCCAGTCAATGGCCAAGGGCAACATGCCTTCCACCAGCAAACGCATGGTGATACCAAAAGCCGCCAGCTTGGGCGCTCCGCCAATCATCAAGGTAATGGCGGTAGGCGCACCTTGGTACACGTCAGGAATCCACATGTGGAACGGCACGACGCCCAGCTTGAATGCCAGACCGGCTACGACGAAGACCAGGCCAAACACCAGCACCTGGTGGCGTACCTGGCCTGAAACAATCGCCTTGAACACCGCATTGATGTCCAGCGAACCCGTGGCGCCATACAACATGGACATACCGTAGAGCAAAAAGCCCGAAGCCATGGCACCGAGCACAAAGTACTTCATGGCCGCTTCAATGGCGCCTGCATGGTCGCGGCGCAACGCCACCAACGCGTAGCTCGACAAGGTGAGCAACTCCAGACCCATGTAAATCACCAGGAAGTTGTTGCCCGAGATCATGATGAACATGCCCAGGAGCGCAAACAGGCCCAGGGTGAACAGTTCGCCGCCGCGCAGCATGTCACGTGCGGCTGAATAAGGGCGGCCATAAACCAGCGTCACCATTACCGCCACAGTGGCAAAGCATTTGAGCCAGCCCGCCATGGTGTCGGCCACCACCATATTGCCAAAGCCGTACAGGGTCAGGCCCGTGCTGGCGTAAAAGCCTTCGAGTGCCGCCACCACAGCCAGCGTGGCCATGGTGAAAGTAAAGGTCAGGCCGCGCAAGGCGCTTTGGGGGCGCAAGTCCACCAAGGCGATGACGCAGGCCATCACCAAGAGCAGCGCCTCAGGAAATACCGCAATCCAACTGATCTGGTCCATCATGTTTCGTTTCTCAAGTCAGCAGGTATTAGTTCAGCTTGGACACCGCAACGTGCCTCAGCAATTCGGCCACCGACGCGTCCATCACATCGGTGAAAGGTTTGGGGTTCACGCCCATGTACAGCACGGCCACGGCCAGCAAGGCCAGCATCAGGAACTCGCGGGCATTGATGTCGGAGAGTTCTTTGACATGGTCATTGGCCACCGGACCCAGGTACACGCGCTTGAACATCCACAGCGTGTAAGCCGCACCAAAAATCAGGGCGCTGGCTGCGGCAAAACCGATCCAGAAGTTGTATTTGACTGCCGCCAGAATCACCATCCACTCGCCGACAAAACCGGCGGTGCCCGGCAAGCCACAGTTGGCCATGGCAAACAAAAGAGAAAAGGCGGCGAACTTGGGCATGGTGTTGACCACGCCGCCGTAGCTGGCAATCTCGCGCGAGTGCACGCGGTCGTACAGCACGCCGATGGACAAGAACATGGCCGCCGAGACAAAGCCGTGGGCAATCATTTGCACCACACCGCCGGAGACGCCCAGGTCAATAAAGATGAAAAAGCCCAAGGTGACAAAGCCCATATGCGCCACCGATGAATAGGCCACCAGCTTCTTCATGTCCTGCTGCACCAGCGCCACCAAGCCCACATAGACCACGGCAATCAGCGACAAGGCGATCATCAGCCAGGCCCACTCGTGCGCCGCGTCAGGCGCGATCGGCAACGAAAAGCGCAGAAAACCGTAAGCACCGAGCTTGAGCATGATGGCCGCAAGTACCGCAGAGCCGCCCGTGGGCGCTTCGACGTGCACGTCAGGCAACCAGGTATGAACCGGCCACATCGGCACCTTGACCGCAAAGGCGGCAAAGAAGGCAAAGAACAGCCCGGTTTGCTCCGCGCGGCTCAGGGGCAAGGCGTGCCAGCTGGCAATGTCAAAACTGCCGCCCGACTGGATGTAGAGGTAAATCAGGGCCACCAAGGTCAGCAAGGAGCCGAGCAATGTGTACAAAAAGAACTTGAAGGCCGCGTAAATCTTGTTCGGACCGCCCCAGATGCCGATGATCAGGTACATCGGAATCAGCGTGGCCTCGAAGAACACGTAAAACAGCAGGCCATCCAGCGCGCTGAAGACGCCGATCATCAATCCCGACAAAATCAAAAAGGCTGCCATGTACTGGTTGACCTTGCGTGTAATCACTTCCCAGCCCGCGATCACCACCACCACGTTGATGAACGCGGTGAGCAGCACAAACCAGAACGAGATACCGTCCACGCCGAGGTGGTAGTTGACATTGAAACGCTGGATCCAGGAGGCGTTCTCGACAAACTGCATCTCAGCCGTGCCGAGCTGAAATCCCGCGTACAGGGGCAGGGTCACCAAAAAGCTGGCGAGCGCTCCCACCAACGCAAACCAGCGCACCGCCGTGGCCTGGTCATCACGCCCCAGAGCGAGCAAGACGACGCCAAAGGCAATCGGCATCCAAATAGCAAGGCTCAACAATCCCATTTTTCTTATTCCTTACTTATTGAGCCAAACGAAATACGTCATGAGCACAAAAATACCCAGGATCATGGCCAGCGCATAGTGGTACAGATAGCCCGACTGCAGCTGGCGCACGCGTCCAGAAATCCATCCGATCAGCTTCCAGGAGCCGTTGACCAAGAGGCCGTCGATCAGCATGCGATCGCCGCCCTTCCACAGGCCGGTGCCCAAGAGGCGCGCGCCCCGGGCGAGGATGTTTTCGTTGATCCAGTCCAGGAAGTATTTGTTTTCCAGCAAGACCACCAGCGGACGCAGCACGCGGGCAAAGGCCGCAGGCACCGCTGGGTTCACCAGGTACATATACCAGGCCGTGACCACGCCGCCCAAAGCCAGCCAGAACGGCGCGGAGGTCAGCGCGTGCACCGCCATGGCGACCGGGCCGTGGAAGGCTTCACCGAGCTCTTGCATCACCGGGTGCTTGTCTGCGTTGACCACAATCGCGTCTTTGAAGAATTCGCCAAAGAGCATGGGCTCAATCGTCATGAAGCCGATGACCACCGAGGGAATAGCCAGCAGCACCAGCGGCACCCATACCACCCAGGGCGACTCGTGCGGCGCGTGGTGTGCGTCATGGTGGCCATGTGCATCGTGATGATCGTCGTGGTGGTCCGCATGGTGCGCGTCCGGGTTCTGGTCGTAGCGCTCTTTGCCGTGGAAGACCAAAAAGTACATGCGGAAGGAATAGAAGGCCGTCACGAACACGCCGGCCAGCACCGCAAAGTGGGCAAATCCGGCGGCGGGCAAATGGCTCTCGGCCACCGCTTCAATGATGCTGTCTTTGGAATAAAAGCCCGAGAAAAACGGCGTGCCAATCAGCGCCAGCGAACCCAGCAGCGAGGTGATCCAGGTAATAGGCATGTACTTGCGCACACCACCCATCCAGCGGATGTCCTGGTTGTGGTGCATGCCCATGATGACCGAGCCCGCGCCCAAGAACAGCAGTGCCTTAAAGAATGCGTGCGTCATCAAATGAAACACCGCCACCGAATAGGCCGAAGCACCGAGCGCCACCGTCATGTAACCGAGCTGCGACAAGGTGGAATACGCCACCACGCGCTTGATGTCGTTTTGGATGATGCCCAAGAAGCCCATGAACAAGGCAGTAATCGCGCCAATCACCAAGATGAAGTTCAGCGCCGTATCTGACAACTCAAATAACGGCGACATGCGCGCCACCATAAAGATGCCGGCAGTGACCATCGTGGCCGCATGGATCAGCGCAGAAATGGGTGTGGGGCCTTCCATAGAGTCCGGCAGCCAGACGTGCAGCGGAAACTGCGCCGATTTGCCCATGGCGCCAATAAACAAGCAAATACAAATCACGGTCACAAGCATCCAGTCGGTGCCGGGCAAAGTGAGCGCCGTCAGGCCAGACGCCTTGCCAAACACTTCCGTGTAGTTCAGCGTACCGGTATAGGCCGCCAGCAGGCCGATGCCCAAGATGAAACCAAAATCACCCACACGGTTGACCAAAAAGGCCTTCATGTTCGCAAAAATCGCACTGGGCTTGTTGAACCAAAAGCCGATCAAGAGGTAAGACACCAGGCCCACCGCCTCCCAGCCAAAGAACAACTGCAGCAGGTTGTTGCTCATCACCAGCATCAGCATGGCAAAGGTGAATAGCGAGATATAGGCAAAAAAGCGGTTGTAACCCTCGTCCTCGTCCATGTAGCCGATGGTGTACAGATGCACCATGAGCGAGACAAAGGTGACCACGCACATCATCATGGCGGTCAGGCCGTCCACCATGAATCCGATTTCCATCTTCAGGCCGCCCACCACCATCCAGGTGTAGAGCGTCTCGTTGAGGCGGGCGCCGTCTTGCACCACGCTTTGCAGCGTCAGGGCCGAAAGCACAAAGGCCAGCAACACGCCACCGATGGTCAGCGAATGCGCGACCTTGCGGCCCATCCAGTTGCCACCGAACTGGGTACCGAAAACACCGGCCAGCACCGCGCCCACCAGGGGCGCCATGGGCACGACAAGCAGCGTGGCTGCACTAAGGGTTTGACTCATCTTCTTTTTAACCCTTGAGCGTATTGAGCTCGTCCACGCTGATGCTGGACTTGCTACGGAACAACAGAACCAGAATCGCCAAACCAATGGCAGATTCGGCGGCGGCCACCGTCAAGATGAAGAACACAAAGACCTGGCCGTGCATGTCGTTCAAATAGTGGGAAAAGGCGACAAAGTTGGTATTGACCGCCAGCAGCATCAGCTCAATGGCCATCAGCAAGACAATCAGATTGCGGCGGTTCAGAAAAATACCGACCACCGACAGCGCAAACAGCATGGCGCCGAGCGAAAGAAAATGTCCAAGGGTCAGGGTCATGCTTTTTTCTCCGTCTGCGCAGGCTCTTCGGGCAGCGTTGCAGGTTCTGGTGCTACCTGGCTGGCAGACATCTTCAACACCGTCATGCGGTCGGCCGCTTTGACGCGAACCTGGTCGCCGGGGCTCACATATTTGCTGTCCTTGCGCGCGCGCAGCGTCAATGCGATGGCTGCGATCATGGCCACCAGCAAAATCGCGGCGGCGATTTCCAGGGGATACAAATATTCGGTGTAAATCAGCTTGCCCAATTGCTGGGTGTTGGAGAGACCGCCCGCATCCGCCATGGCGGCATTCGGATCCTCTACCACCCTGAAGCCGCCCATCAGCACCGCTGCCATTTCCAGTGCAATCACCACGCCCACGGCAGCGGCCAGCGGGAAATGGTTCCAAAAACCCACGCGCAGGTTCTCGACGTTGACGTCCATCATCATCACCACGAACAGGAACAGCACCATCACCGCCCCCACGTACACCAGCACCAAAGTGATGGACAAAAACTCCGCCTTGAGCAGCATCCAGACCATGGCGGCCTGGAAGAATGTCAGCACCAAAAACAGCGCCGCGTGCACCGGGTTGCGGGCGGTGATCACCCGAAAGGCCGCGAACAGCAAAACCGCCGAGAAGACGTAAAAAAGACCGGTTGTGACACTCATGTTCAAACTCTTTCGTGCAACCGATTAACGGTACTTGGCGTCAGCCTGCTTGGCGGCGGCAATTTCGGTCTCATAGCGGTCGCCCACGGCCAGCAGCATGTCTTTGGTGAAATACAGGTCGCCGCGCTTTTCGCCGTGGTATTCCAGAATATGGGTTTCCACGATCGAGTCCACCGGGCAGCTTTCTTCGCAAAAGCCGCAAAAAATGCACTTGGTCAGGTCGATGTCGTAGCGCGTGGTGCGGCGCGAACCGTCGTCACGCACATCGGACTCGATGGTGATGGCCATGGCAGGACAAACGGCCTCGCACAGCTTGCAGGCAATACAGCGCTCTTCGCCGTTCTCATAACGGCGCAGCGCGTGCAGGCCCCGAAAACGGGGCGACAAAGGCGTTTTTTCCTCAGGAAACTGCACCGTCACTTTTTTGCGAAAGGCGTAGCGCATGGTCAGGGCCAAGCCCTTGAGCAGCTCTACCAGCAAAAAGCTGTACAGAAAATCGCGCAGTGAAAAGGGCGCCGGCTTATAGGCCAATTTGTGTGAAGCCATGTGCGTCTCTTACTTCCAGATATTCAAAGGCGTCTGCATCCAGAGCCCAACAACCACCAGCCATACCAGCGTGACGGGGATAAATACTTTCCAACCCAGACGCATGATCTGGTCGTAGCGAAAACGCGGGAAGGTGGCGCGCACCCAGATGAAAAAGCTCACCACGGCGCAGGTTTTGATGCCCAGCCAGATGCCGCCGGGAATCCAGTCCAGCGCCGCCAATGGCGACAGCCAACCTCCCAAGAACATGATGGCCGCCAGGATAGACACCAGCCACATATTGGCGTATTCCGCCAAATAGAACATGGCGTAAGACATGCCCGAATACTCCACCATGTGACCGGCCACGATCTCGGCCTCGCCTTCGACCACGTCAAACGGGTGGCGGTTGGTCTCGGCCATACCAGAGATCACATAGACCACAAAAATCGGTAGAAGCGGCAACCAGTTCCAGGACAGCACGCCCACACCCTGCGACGCAAACGTGCCCTTGGCCTGCGCCATCACGATGTCCGTCATGTTCATGCTTCCGGTAATCATGAGCACGATCACCAGGCAAAAGCCCATGGCGATCTCGTAGCTCACCATCTGCGCCGAGGCGCGCAGCGCGCCCAGGAAAGCGTATTTGGAGTTGGAAGCCCAACCGGCAATCACCACGCCATAGACTTCCATGGACGTGATCGCCATCACAAACAGCAAACCGGCGTTGACATTGGCCAAAGCCACATCGGGCCCGAAGGGAACCACGGCCCACGCTGCAAGCGCTGGCATGATGGTCAAAATCGGACCGATAAAAAACAGCCCTTTGTTGGCGGCAGCAGGGACCAAAATCTCTTTGGTCAGCAGCTTCAAGGCGTCTGCAATGGGTTGCAGCAAACCCCAGGGGCCCACGCGGTTGGGGCCCAGACGCACTTGCATCCAGCCCAAAAATTTGCGCTCCCACAGCGTGAGATAAGCCACGGCGCCCATGAGTGGCAGCAACACCACCACGATCTTGAGCAGGGTCCAGATCACCGGCCAAGCCACCGCCACCCACCAAGCTTGGGCGGACAACTGCAGTGGGGCGTTGTAAATGGCGTCGATCATGCCAAGACTCCTTCGCTGGCCAGCACCGGCGCCACACGGGCGTCGGCGGTCATCTGCAGGCTGCTGGCGCGGCGCACCAGTGAATCGAGCTGGTAAATCCTTGCAACGCAAGGCTCGGCGCCGCCATAGGCGCCGGTAAAGGGCGCGCTGCAGGCATTGCCCAGGCGCTCGGCGGGCAAAAACTCAGGTGCGGCACCGGAAAAAATCGCCGTGAGCACCTCTTGCGACGACTCAAAGTCAAAGCCCTCGACCTTCATCATGTTGCCCAATACGCGCAACACTTTCCAAGCCGGACGTGCCTCACCTTGCGGCTTGACCACGGCATGGAAACTTTGAACGCGGCCTTCCGCGTTGACAAAGGTCCCGGACGTTTCGCTGAACGGCGCGATCGGCAAAAGCACATCTGCGCACGCCATATTGGCTTTGAACGGGCTGAGGCTGACCACCATTTCGGATTTCGCCAAGGTGGCTACCGCCGCTGCGCCGGGTGCGCTGTCGAATTCGGGTTCGGTATTGAGCAAAAGCACAGCCTTGAGCGCGCCGCCCAGCATCTGACCCGCATGCACACCGGTCGCAACCGGGCTGGCGTGAACGAACTGTGCGCCCACGGTGTTGGCCGCTTCCGTCAGGTAGCCCACGGTCGCGCCTGTGTGTTGGGCAATCCAGTTGGCCACCGCGAGCAGCGCCGAGGCCTGTCCGTGGTGCGCTGCGGCGTTGCCCAGCAATATCGCTTTGCGCTCGCCACCCATTAAGGACTTGGCAATCGCCTGCGCCTGCGTCGTGGCAGCCACTGAATAGGGCGACGCCACTTGGGCCAAGTCGGCCACTGCGGTGGCGATGCCTTGCAGTTGTTCCAGCCATTCTGCAGGTGCCGCTTGAATCTCGTGCTTCAGCGCAATAGCCCAGTCGTTCGAACCGGCGCCCAGCACATGCACCGCACCACCGGCTTTAGCAGCCTGACGGATACGCTGTGCGAACAGCGGGTGGTCTTTGCGCAGGTTCGATCCCACCACCAGCACGCGCTGCAGGGTCGTCAAAGATGCGATGGGCGCCCCCAAATAACGCACGCCGTCGGTGGCCGTGAAGTCGGCATTGCGCAGGCGGTAGTCGATGTTTTCGCTGCCCAGGCCGCGCACCAGCTGGCCGGCCAGGTGCAACTCTTCGAGCGTGCTGTGCGGGCTGACCAAGGCGCCAATAGACGCTGCGCCATGGTTGCTCTTGATCTGCTTGAGGCCATTGGCCACGTACTCCAGGGCGGTTTGCCAGTCCACGTTGACCCACTTGCCACCGTGTTTGATCATGGGCGAGGTCAGGCGTTCGGGCGAAGTCAGCGCCTCATAGGAGAAACGGTCGCGGTCGGCAATCCAGCACTCGTTGACCGCTTCGTTTTCCAGCGGTACGACACGCAGCACCTGCTGGTTTTTGACCTGAACAATCAAGTTAGCGCCCGTGGAGTCGTGCGGGCTCACTGATTTGCGGCGCGACAGTTCCCAGGTGCGGGCGCTGTAGCGGAAAGGCTTGCTGGTGAGCGCGCCCACCGGGCAAATGTCAATCATGTT
>CANFNE010000054.1 GCA_947448105.1 Burkholderiales bacterium | reverse complement strand
GTGTCGCGCGATCGCGCAGCCGACGGCGGCGATTCCCCTCTGGCCGAAGAGGCTGAAACCTAATTGTGGACAATCGGATTCGTTGTGCGAAGGCTATGACCATGAAATTCTCAATTCCAACTTTTAACCTGGGCCGCATGTTCAATCTGAACGACAGCCGCTGGGGCCGCGCCGACGATGCCAAGCCCGAAGAGGGCGGCCCCGCCAAACCGCAGGCCGCGCCCGAGCAAAAAGACGAGCCCCCCGCAGCCGACGAGCGACCGCGCCCCACGCCGCGCCCCGGTGCACAGTCGGGCCCGCCGGATTTGGACGAGCTGTGGCGCGACTTCAACCGCAAACTCAACGGCTGGATGGGCACCGGCAACAAACCACCAGGCGGCGCTGGGCGTGGGCCAGGGGGCTTTATTCCTGATTTCAAAGGCGCAGGCATTGGGGGCGGCGTCATTCTGGCCGTGGTGTTCGTGGTCTGGCTGAGCACCGGTTTCTTTATCGTTCAAGAGGGTCAGCAAGCGGTGATTACGCAGTTTGGCCGTTACAAGACCACGGTCAACGCGGGCTTTAACTGGCGCTTGCCTTACCCCATTCAGCGCCACGAACTCGTGTTTGTGACGCAAATCCGCTCGGTGGACGTGGGGCGCGACAACGTGCTCAAGGCTACCGGTCTGCGCGAATCGGCCATGCTGACGCAGGACGAGAATATTCTGGACATCAAGTTTGCGGTGCAATACCGCCTGAACGACGCGCGCGCGTTTTTGTTTGAAAGCAAAAATCCCACGGATGCCGTGGTGCAGGCCGCCGAAACCTCGGTGCGTGAAGTGCTGGGCAAGATGAACATGGACGCGGCCTTGTCCGAAGACCGCGACCAGATCGCCCCCCGCGTGCGCGCCATGATGCAAGAGATCTTGGACCGCTACAAGGTCGGCATTGAGGTCGTGGGCATCAATCTGCAGCAAGGCGGCGTGCGTCCGCCGGAGCAAGTTCAGGCGTCTTTTGACGATGTGCTCAAAGCCGGCCAGGAGCGCGAACGCGCCAAGAACGAGGCCCAGGCCTACGCCAATGATGTGATTCCGCGCGCGGTCGGTTCGGCTTCGCGCCTGAAAGAAGAGGCCGACGCCTACAAATCCCGCGTAGTGGCCCAGGCCCAGGGTGATGCGCAGCGCTTTCGTTCGGTGTACAACGAATACCAAAAAGCGCCCCAGGTCACCCGTGACCGGATGTACCTCGACACCATGCAGCAGATCTACACCAACGTGACCAAGGTGCTGGTGGACTCACGCCAGGGTGCCACGCTACTCAATATGCCGCTGGAGAAAATTTTGCAGATGGGCGCCGTCGGCGAACCTGTTGCTGCCCCTGCGCCCGCCGCAGCGCCCGCCACAGCCCCGGCCAGTCCGGTCGCCGCCAGTACCGACCCCCGCAGCCGCGACGCGGCCCGTACCCGCGAACGCGATGTGCGCTAGGAGAACCCCATGAACCGTATTGGACTGATTGTTTCGTCACTGCTGGTGCTCTTGGCGCTGGCGAGTTCCACCTTGTTTGTGGTGGACCAACGCCAGTTTGGCGTGGTCTACGCCCTGGGCCAGATCAAGGAAGTGATTACCGAGCCCGGCCTGAACTGGAAGCTGCCGCCGCCGTTTCAAAACGTGTCTTACATCGATAAGCGCTTGCTCACGCTCGACAGCACCGACGCCGAACCCATGCTCACCGCAGAAAAGCAGCGCGTGGTGATTGACTGGTACGTGCGCTGGCGCATTTCTGAGCCCACGGAATACATCCGCAACGTCGGCCTGAATGAAGGCGCCGGTGCCAGTCAGCTCAACCGCGTGGTGCGCAACGCTTTTCAGGAAGAGATCAACAAACGCACCGTCAAAGAGCTGCTGTCCTTGAAGCGCGAAGCCTTGATGGCCGACGTGAAGGCGGAAGTGCTGGCCAAGGTGCGCGGCGCCAAGCCCTGGGGCGTGGACGTGGTGGATGTGCGCATCACCCGCGTGGACTATGTCGAGGCGATTACCGAGTCGGTCTACCGCCGCATGGAAGCCGAGCGCAAGCGCGTGGCCAATGAACTGCGCTCTACGGGCGCAGCCGAAGGCGAGAAAATCCGCGCGGACGCTGACCGCCAGCGCGAAGTGACCATTGCCAACGCCTACCGCGACGCGCAAAAAATCAAGGGCGAGGGTGACGCCGAAGCGGCCCGCATTTATGCAGACGCCTTTAACCGTGACCCGCAGTTCGCCCAGTTCTACCGCAGCCTGGAGGCGTACAAAAACAGTTTCGCCAACAAGAGCGACGTGATGGTGGTGGACCCGTCGTCGAGCGAGTTCTTCAAGATCTTTCGGGGCGGCGGCTCTGCCGTGGGCGGCGCCAAGAAATAAGCGCTGACGGACCGGCCCGATTTCTCGGGCCGCATTGCGTTTGCCGGTTTGCAGACCGGTAAAATCGCGTTTTTAACAAAGTGTCTCCATTCCATGTCCGCTTGGGTCCTTCCGGATCATATTGCCGATGTGCTGCCGTCCGAGGCGCGCCACATCGAAGAAATCCGACGCAATTTGCTGGACATGGCGCGCTGCTATGGCTACGAATTGGTCATGCCGCCGCTCTTGGAACATCTGGAGTCCCTGCTCACCGGCACCGGCGAGGCGCTGGACCTGCAAACCTTCAAATTGGTAGACCAGATTTCGGGCCGCATGATGGGCTTGCGCGCGGACAGCACACCGCAAGTTGCCCGCATTGATGCCCATTTGCTCAACCGCGCCGGTGTTACCCGGCTTTGTTACTGCGGACCTGTGCTGCACACCCGGGCAGCCGCACCGCACGCCACGCGTGAACCACTGCAGCTAGGCGCAGAAATTTACGGCCACGCGGGACTAGAGGCGGACCTGGAAATACTGGAACTGGCGCTCGACAGCCTGCGCGCGGCGAAAGTGGAGGTGCTGGCGGTGGACTTGGCCGATGTGCGCATCGTTAACGCCTTGATGGCACAAACCACGCTTTCGCCCCAGCAAACCGCCGAAGTGCACGCCGCCTTGGCCAGCAAAGACGCCAGCGCCCTGGCCGTGCTTACAGCGCAGGCGCCCGCGCCCATCGCTGCGGCTTTGCAGCATCTCACGCAACTCTACGGCGACGCGTCCATTCTTGAAGAAGCGCGCCGTGTGTTGCCCGCCTTGCCCCAGATCCATGAGGCGCTGGACCAGTTGCAGTGGCTGGCCGGCCATATTGAGGGCGCTGGCGTCTCTTTTGATCTGTCTGATTTGCGCGGCTATGCTTATTACAGCGGTGCCCGCTTTGCCGTCTACGCCGCCGGTGCGCCTGACGCCCTGGTGCGCGGCGGACGTTATGACGCCGTGGGCTCGGTGTTTGGGCGCAAGCGCCCGGCGGTGGGCTTTAGCCTGGACATCAAGGCTTTGGTGGCTGCGGCGCGCGCGCCTGCGCTGCGCGCCGCCATCCGAGCGCCCTGGGGCGAAGACCGTGCTTTGCGTGACGCGATTGTGCAATTGCGCGCTGCGGGCGAGACGGTGGTTTGTGTTTTGCCCGGCCACGAAAGTGAAGTCGATGAATTTCAATGTGACCGCGAACTGGTGCAGCGTGACGCTGTCTGGTGCGTCACGGCTCTGTGAAGAAGTAATCCAATGTATACAAATACCGGTAGAAACGTCGTTGTGGTCGGAACCCAGTGGGGCGACGAAGGCAAGGGCAAATTGGTCGATTGGCTGACCGAAAGCGCCCAGGGCGTGGTGCGCTTTCAGGGCGGCCACAACGCCGGCCATACCCTGGTCATCAACGGTGTGAAAACCGCCTTGCACCTGATCCCCAGCGGCATCATGCGCGCGGGCGTGAAGTGCTACATCGGCAACGGCGTGGTCTTGTCGGCTGCCAAACTGTTCGAAGAAATTGAAGGCCTGGAAAAAGTGGGCGTAGAACTGCGCTCGCGCCTGCGCATCAGCGAAGCCTGCCCGCTGATCTTGCCCTTTCATGCCGCGCTGGACGTCGCGCGCGAAGCGGCCCGCGAGAAAGGCGGCAACATCAAAATCGGAACCACGGGGCGTGGCATCGGCCCGGCCTACGAGGACAAGATCGCCCGGCGCGCCCTGCGCGTGCAAGACCTGAAATTTCCCGAGCGTTTTGCCACCAAACTGCGCGAACTGCTGGACCTGCACAACCACGTGCTGACCACTTACCTGGGCTCAGCCGCGTTTGACTTTGGCCCGACGCTGGCGCCCTATATGGCCGACGGCAAAGTGCTGTTTGAACCGGTCTATGCCGAAGCCATGCGCCATGCCGAGTTGCTCAAGCCCATGATGGCCGACGTCTCGCGCGAGCTGAACGACGCCCACCATGCTGGCGCTAACTTGTTGTTTGAAGGCGCCCAAGGCACCTTGCTGGACGTGGACCACGGCACCTATCCGTTTGTGACATCAAGCAACTGTGTGGCTGGCAACGCGTCTGCCGGTGCTGGCGTGGGCCCGGGCATGCTGCACTACATCCTGGGCATCACCAAAGCCTATTGCACCCGCGTGGGCAGCGGCCCTTTTCCCACCGAGCTGGATTGGGAAAAGCCAGGCACGCCGGGCTACCACATGAGCACCGTGGGTGCAGAAAAAGGTGTGACTACCGGGCGCTCGCGCCGCTGCGGCTGGTTTGACGCGGCACTGCTCAAGCGTTCGGCCCAGGTCAACGGCCTGAGCGGTCTGTGCATTACCAAGCTCGACGTGCTCGACGGCCTGAGCGAGCTGCTGCTGTGCACTGGCTACGAGCTTGATGGCGAAACCACAGACATCTTGCCCATGGGCGCGGACGACATTGCCCGTTGCAAGCCGATTTACGAGTCCATGCCCGGCTGGAGCGACAGCACCGTCGGCGTAACCGTGTATGAAGACCTGCCGGACGCCGCCCGCCGTTATCTGGAGCGCATCGCCCAGGTCACCGGCGTGCCTATCCACATGGTGTCCACCAGTCCGGACCGCGACCACACCATCATGATGCGCCACCCTTATCTGGCGACTTGATTCAGAACCAAAATTAAGGAGCTTTTATGCTTACTGAAGACGGCAAACACCTCTACGTCAGCTACGACGAGTACCACAACCTGATCGAAAAACTGGCCATCAAGGTGTTCCAGTCCGGCTGGGAGTTCGACACGATTTTGTGCCTGGCGCGTGGCGGCATGCGTCCCGGCGACATCCTCTCGCGGGTGTTTGACAAGCCGCTGGCCATCATGTCCACCAGCTCCTACCGTTCGGACGCCGGTACGGTGCAAGGCAACCTGGACATTGCCCGCTTCATCACCACGCCCAAGGGCGAGATTGCGGGCAAAGTGCTGCTGGTGGACGACCTGGCCGATTCCGGCCACACGCTTAACGCCGTCATCAACCAGTTGCGCAACAACTACCAGCCTATTACCGAACTGCGCAGCGCCGTGATCTGGACCAAGGCCTTGTCCACCTTCACCCCCGATTACGCGGTGGAGTTTTTGCCCACCAACCCCTGGATTCACCAGCCCTTTGAGAGCTACGACGCGCTGCGCCCGCAGCAACTGATCGAAAAGTGGAGCGTCTGAACGACGCGACGCTGGCTGGAACTATGAGCGCTTTAAGCACCACGCTGATCCACCATCCCTACGAAGCCCCCGCGGGCTTTGCCGGACCGGCGCACCCGGTGCACAAGGCGTCTACCGTGTTCTTTCCCACGGTGGCCGCCATGCGAAGCCGCGAATGGAAAGACAAAACCGCCTACACCTATGGCCTGCACGGCACGCCCACCACCTATGCGCTGGAAGAGCGCCTGTGCACCCTGGAAGGCGGCGCCCAGTGCGTGCTGGTGCCCAGCGGCCTGGCAGCCGTAGCCTTGGTGGCACTGGCGGTGCTCAAAACCGGCGACGAGCTGCTGATTCCCGACAACGCCTACGGCCCCAACAAAACCCTGGCCGAGGGCGAATTGCGCGCCTGGGGCATCACCCACCGCTACTACAACGCCATGGACCCGCAAGACCTGGCGGCCAAGCTCTCGCCCGCTACCCGCATGGTTTGGGTGGAAGCGGCTGGCTCGGTGACGCTGGAGTTTCCCGATTTGCCAGCACTGGTGCGCATTTGCAAGCAGCACGGGGCCTTGGTGGCGCTGGACAACACCTGGGGCGCGGGCATTGCCTTCAAGCCGTTTGACCTGGAGCCCGGCGCGGCCGAGCCGCTCGCGGTAGACATTTCCGCCCACGCGCTGACCAAATACCCCAGCGGCGGTGGCGATGTGCTCATGGGCAGTGTCATCACCCGCGACGCGGCCTTGCACCTGAAAATCAAGCTCTGCCACATGCGCCTGGGGCTGGCGGTGGGCGCCAATGACGCTGAAATGGTGCTGCGCTCGCTGCCCAGCATTACGCTGCGTTACCGCGCCCATGACGATGCCACGCGCGCCCTGGCCGCCTGGTGCCAGACGCAAAGCGCTTTTGTGCAAGTGCTGCACCCGGCTTTGCCGGGTTCTCCGGGCCACGGCTTTTGGAAGTCCCTGTGCGACCGGCCTGACGGCGGCGCGGCCTGTCTGTTCAGTGTGGTGTTTGCGCCGCATTTTTCGCAAGACCAGGTTGATGCGTTTTGTGACGCCTTGCAGCTGTTCCGCCTGGGTTACAGCTGGGCCGGCCCGGTGAGTCTGGTGGTGCCTTACGACTTGCGCTCCATGCGCAGCGTGTGGCCGGCAGAAATTGCCCAAGGCACGGTGGTGCGGTTTTCGGTGGGCCTGGAGGCCGTGGCCGACCTGCAAGCCGACATTGCCCAAGCCCTGCGGGCGATGGCGGCTTAGGGCTTAGCCCACAGGCGCTCGCCCGTGGCTTCCAAGTGCGTCAGATAGACGCGCACTTCAAACTCCAGTTGGTGGTAGTCGGGCTCCATGTGGGCGCAGAGCTTGTAAAAGGGCTTGTCGTGCGCGCGTTCGCGAAGGTGTGCCAGCTCGTGCACCACGATCATGCGCAAAAACTCGGGCGGCGCGTCCTTGAACAGGCTGGCGATCCGGATCTCGTGCTTGGTTTTCAAGCGCGAACCCTGCACCCGCGAGATGGTGGTGTGCGTGCCCAAGGCGTTTTGCACCACATGCAGCTTGCTGTCAAAAGCCACCTTGCTCAGGGGCTCGGCGCCGCGCAGGTAGCTGTTTTTGGCGTCTTGCACATAGTCGTACAAGGCGCGGTCGGTACGCAGGCCGTGGCCTTGCGGGTATTTGTCGGTCAGCCACTGCGCCACGCGGCCCTGGTCGAGCAGGGCTTGGACTTGGGTGCGCGTGGTCTCCGGATAGGCCTGCAGGTAGGGCAGGGGCTTCACACCTCGCGCCGCAGGGCAGGGAACAGAATAATGTCGCGGATGCTGGGGCTGTCGGTCAGCAGCATCATCAGGCGGTCAATGCCGATGCCGCAGCCGCCGGTGGGGGGCATGCCGTATTCCAGCGCACGCACAAAGTCGTGGTCGTAGTACATCGCTTCGTCGTCGCCATTGTCTTTGGCGGCCACCTGGGCATGAAAGCGCGCCGCCTGGTCTTGTGCGTCGTTGAGCTCGCTAAACCCGTTGCCAAACTCGCGCCCGGTGATGTAGAGCTCAAAACGCTCGGTCACGCCGGGCTTGGTGTCGCTTTCGCGCGCCAGCGGGGAGATTTCGACCGGGTGCTCGCAAATAAAGGTGGGCTGCCAGAGTTTGTCTTCCACGGTTTCTTCAAAGTACAGCACCTGCAGGCTGGCCAGGCTGCGCGTGGACAGGTGGTGTTTGGCCTCGGTCATGCCCAGCTTGCGCACGGCGTTGGTCAGCCACTCGGCGTTCAATACGTTGTCGCCCGCATCGGTGTATTTTTGGATGGCTTCGATGATGGTCAGGCGCTCAAAGGGCTGGGCCAGATCGACGGGTTTGCCGCCGTAGCTCATTTGCAGGCTGCCGGTGGCCTTGAGTGCGGCGTCGCGCACCAGGTTTTCGGTAAACGTCATCAAGTCTTGGTAGTTCCAGTAGGCCGCGTAGAACTCCATCATGGTGAACTCGGGGTTGTGGCGCACCGAAATGCCTTCGTTGCGGAAGTTGCGGTTGATCTCGAACACCCGATCGAAGCCGCCGACGATCAGGCGTTTCAAGTACAGCTCGGGCGCGATGCGCAAAAACATCTGCTGGTCCAAGGCGTTGTGGTGGGTGGTAAATGGTTTGGCATTGGCGCCGCCCGGAATCGGGTGGAGCATGGGTGTTTCCACCTCTAAGAAGTCGTGCTGCACCATGAATTCGCGGATGCCACTCACGGCGCGGCTGCGCGCTACGAAGCGCTTGCGCGAGGCCTCGTCGGTCATCAGGTCGATGTAGCGCTGGCGGTATTTGACTTCTTGGTCGGCAATGCCGTGGAACTTGTCGGGCATGGGCCGCAGGCTCTTGGTCAAAAGGCGCACGCTGGTGGCATGGATGGACAGTTCGCCGGTTTTCGTCTTGAACAGGCGGCCTTCAGCGGCCACGATGTCGCCCAGGTCCCAGTGTTTGAAGTCTTCGTAGAGCGCGTCACCCACTTCTTCGCCCTTGACATAGACCTGAATGCGACCGCCGCTAGGTCCAAAAGAGGCGTCTTGCAGGGTGCAAAAACTGGCTTTTCCCATGACGCGCTTGAGCATCATGCGTCCGGCTATCCGGGTGGTGGCGCCGAGCTCGGCCAGAGCCGCGGCTTCAAGCGCGTCGTAGCTGGCAAACAGATCAGCCGCCTTGTGGCTAGGCTGGAAGTCGTTGGGAAAAGTCACGCCCAAACCGTCGGCCTGGCGCTGGCGCAGCACCTTGAGTTTTTCCCGGCGCTCATGGATGAGCTGGTTTTCGTCGGGCAGGGCGGGAGAGGGGGAGTGGACTTCGGACATGGGCGGTGGTATGCGGGGATCAAAGGGCGCCGCTTGGGCTGCAATAGCGCAGGGCCTACGGACGTAGCCTGCCATTCTAAGAGGGTGGCTCGGGCTATGATGACGCATCAAGCGGGCCTGCGCCTGCGCCTGCCGCGTTTATTGAACCCCTCCTTTGCCTATGCTTTACCAAATCATTTCGCTGGTGCTCGACGTTGCTGTGGGTTTGGTCTGCGGCGTGTGCCTGCTGCGCTTGTATATGCAGCAGCAGCGCATTCCGATGTCGGCGCGGGCGGGCAACCCTGTGGGCCCCTTTATCTTTGCGCTGACCGATTGGTTGGTGCTGCCTTTGCGCCGCGTCTTGCCCAAGCTCTCGGCGCTGGATTTGGCCAGTTTGGTGGCGGCATTTTTGTTGGAACTGTTGCAGTTTGTGCTCTTGTGGCTGCTGCAGGGCGCCGCTCAAAGCCTTGCGCTGGTGGTGGTGCTGGCGGTGTTTGGCCTGCTGCGGGTGGCCTTGTCGGGCCTGACCGGGCTGGTGATGATTTACGCGCTCTTGTCCTGGGTGCAGGCGCGCTCGCCGGTGACGGATTTGCTGGACCGGCTGGTGGCGCCGCTTTTGTCGCCCATTCGCCGCCACCTGCCGCTGATGGGCGGGGTGGACCTGTCGCCGCTGGCGCTCTTGCTCTTGCTGCAGGTGCTGGCCATGCTGACCGGCGGCCTGCAAAGCATGGCCTTGATGGCTGCGGCCTGAAAGCCCTTTTCAGGGTTTAGACCACTGCGTCGCTGGGCTGGCGTTGCAGCATGGCCAGGGTTTCGGCCACGGTCTTGCGCAGTTCGCGGCGGTCGCAAATAAAGTCAATTGCCCCCTTGGTTTGCAAAAACTCGGCGCGCTGAAAGCCTTCGGGCAGAGTCACGCGCACCGTGGACTCGATCACGCGCGGGCCGGCAAAACCAATCAAGGCCTTGGGTTCGGCAATCACCACGTCGCCCAAAAACGCAAACCCTGCGCTCACGCCACCCATGGTCGGGTCGGTCAGCACGCTGATATAGGGCAGGCCTTTTTTGGCCAGGCGGGTGAGCGCCGCATTGGTTTTGGCCATCTGCATCAGGCTTAGCAAACCCTCTTGCATGCGCGCGCCACCGGTGGCGGTAAAGCACAGGAAAGGCACTTTTTGCTCCACCGCTGCTTCCACGCCGCGTACAAAGCGCTCGCCCACCACGGAGCCCATGCTGCCACCCATGAATTCAAACTCAAAGCAGGCCGCTACCAAGGCCACGCCGTGCACTGAGCCGCCCATGACGATCAGCGCATCGGTTTCGCCGGTGTTCTCCAGCGCCTCTTTGAGGCGCTCGGTGTATTTGCGGCTGTCTTTGAACTTGAGCGCGTCGACCGGCAAAATTTCTTGCCCGATCTCAAACCGGCCTTCGTTGTCCAAAAAGGTGTTCAGGCGTGCGCGCGCGCCAATGCGGTGGTGGTGGCTGCAGGTGGGGCAGACGTTCTGGTTTTGCTCGAGGTCGGCCTTGTAGAGCACGGTTTCGCAGCTTGGGCACTTGATCCACAGGCCTTCGGGTACCGAACGGCGGTCGGCCGGATCGGAAGGCTGAATTTTGGGGGGCAGTAGTTTTTCAAGCCAGCTCATGGTTTACCTCGTGGGGTTGAAGTGGGGTTGAAGTTTGGGAGCGCGCGCGATAGCAGCACCGTCTCAGGAATCCATGGCCACGCGCACGCTTTGCAAAAAGGCTTGGGCCACGCCCGCCACGTCAGCACGCGGCGCGTGTTCGATCAACTGGATGATTTTGCTGCCAATTACCACCGCGTCCGCCACCTGGGCAATGGTTTTGGCGGTGGCGCCGTCGCGGATGCCAAAACCCACGCCCACCGGCGTCTGGATGTGCGACCGGATGCGCGGCAGCATGGCTGCCACCGCGTCGGTATCGAGCGTGCCTGCGCCGGTGACGCCTTTGAGCGAGACGTAATACACATAGCCCGATGCCACGCGCGCCACCTGCGCCATACGCTCGTCGGTGCTGGTGGGGGCCAGCAGAAAAATCAGGTCCATCTGGTGCGCGCGCAAATCAGCGGCAAACGCCTCGCACTCCTCGGGCGGGTAATCCACGATCAGCACGCCGTCCACGCCGGCCTGTGAGGCGTCGCGCACAAAGGCGCTGGAGACGCCACTGGCAGCGTGCTTTTGGTCGTAGCGCTCTACCGGATTGGCGTAGCCCATCAGCACTACCGGCGTTTGCTGGTTGGTCTGGCGAAATTCGCGCACCATGGCCAGCACTTGCGTCAGGCCAATACCAAACGAGAGCGCCAAGTCCCCGGCCTTTTGAATCACCGGGCCGTCGGCGCTGGGGTCCGAAAAAGGGACGCCGAGTTCGATCACGTCTGCACCGCCCGCCACCATGGCGTGCATCAGCTCGGGCGTGACGTCGGCGTACGGAAAGCCAGCGGTGACGAAGGGGATCAGGGCCTTGCGGCCTTGGGTCTTGAGCGCGGCAAAGGTAGCGTCAATGCGGCTCATAGACGTGCCCCCACGCTTGCCACTGCGTGTGCTGCGCTGCCCCCCGAGGGGGCCTTCGCGCCTAGGGGCGGCCCGTCGGCGCTCAAGGCTCCCGCTTTGACCATCATGATGGGCTGCTCGCCCCCTTTAACGCCCTGGCCCTGGCAGCTGGGGCGGCAGTAAAAGTCGGCGTTGCTCAGGTCAGCCACGGTGCCTATGTCCTTGTCGCCCCGGCCCGACAGGTTGACCAAAATGGACTGGTCAGTGCGCATGGTTTTGGCCAGCTTCATGGCGTAGGCCACAGCATGACTGGATTCCAGCGCGGGGATGATGCCCTCGGTGCGGCACAGGTAGTGAAAGGCGGCCAGCGCTTCTTTGTCGGTGATGCCGACGTACTGGGCGCGGCCAATGTCGCTCAAAAAGGCGTGCTCAGGGCCCACGCCGGGGTAGTCCAGGCCGGCGCTGATGCTGTGCGTCTCAGTGACCTGGCCGTTGTCGTCTTGCAGCACATAGGTGCGGTTGCCGTGCAACACCCCGGCGCTGCCCCGCTGG
>CANFNE010000053.1 GCA_947448105.1 Burkholderiales bacterium | reverse complement strand
CGCTGCCGGTACAGGGCGGCGGGGCGGTAAAAGCCGTGCTGCATGTCTTCTTCGCGCGACCACAGCAGTTTGACAGGCGTGCCTGGAACTTCTTTGGCGATCTGCAGCGCCTGGCGCACATAGTCTTGTGAGGCGCCGCGCCTGCCAAAGCCGCCACCCAAATAAGGCCGGTGCACGGTGATGTTTTGCAGCGGCGCGCCCAGCGTTTTTGCCGCCTCGGCCTGGGTGGCTTCCGCGTTTTGGGTGGGCGCCCACACCTCGGCCCGGTCGCCTCGGACAAGCGCGGTGCAGTTCTGGGGCTCCAGCGTGAAATGGTTCAAGTAGGGCGTGAAATAGTCCGCCTCGACGACTATTGCGCCGCTGCTGGTTGCGGCGGTCGCCTCGGACAAAGCCGCTTC
Source organism: Burkholderiales bacterium (assembly GCA_947448105.1). Classification (GTDB taxonomy): domain Bacteria; phylum Pseudomonadota; class Gammaproteobacteria; order Burkholderiales; family Burkholderiaceae_C; genus Allorhodoferax. The sequence goes on along the minus strand of CANFNE010000053.1, from coordinate 11,494 downwards.
AAAATTGCCATCCGTGCGCATGGGCCGGCTCGCAACGATCGCGGCTTCGAGTAATTTCAAAATGGCGGCGTCGTCAAGCTTCTCGCCGCCTTGGTAGTTCCACACCACTTTCAGGGATTTGAGCGCCTGTTGCGCGCGCCACCAGTTGTCGGCCAGCACCGCCACAAAGTCCGGGCCCTGGACCACGTGCTTCACGCCGCGCCGGCTGAGCACCGCCGCAGCGTCAAAGGACACGGGCGTGCCGCCAAAGACCGGGCATTGCAGCAACGCTGCGTAAATCATGCCGGGCAGCCGCACATCAATGCCATAGACCGCGCTGCCATCCGATTTGGCGGGTATGTCAAAGCGCTGCACGGGTCGGCCGATGAGGCTCCATTGCGCGGGGGTTTTCAAGGCGATGTCTGCGGGGACTTTTTGCGCGGCGGCAGCCTGCGCCAATTCGCCATAGGTCGCGCTGCGCTTGGTCTGCGCATGGCTGATTTTTCCTAGCTTTGCGCTGAGTTCAGAGGCGGCAACGCCCCAGCGCTCGGCGGCAGCGGCCTTGAGCATTTCGCGCGCAGCAGCACCCGCCTTGCGCATCACGAGCTGGGAATCGCGCGTGCCCCGGCTACCGCCCGTGGCAAAGGTGACATAGACCTTGTTGCGCGCCAGATGCTCGTTGACCGAGGCGAACTCCATGCGCACGTCTTCCCAGCGGCATTCCAGCTCTTCGGCCAGCATCATGGGCAGGCTGGTGCTGGTGCCTTGGCCCATCTCGGCGCGCGCCACTTCGCAAATCACCTGGTTGTCGGGCGTGATCCGGATCCACGCGTTGATGTCCGCTGCGCCCGCGTGGGGTCCGTCGGTGGCCAATTTGTCGGCAGCCGCCGGGGGCAAGTAAAAGCCCAGGCTCAATGCGCCGGCCCATGCAGCGCCTGCGCCGGTGGCACTGCGCTGCAGAAAGCTGCGGCGCGCAGCGTTTACCGGTGCGGCGCCACAAGCGGCGGGCGGGCTCAGCGTCTGATTGCGGTTCATGGCGTCTCCTTACAAGCGGGCCGCCGCCTTGATGGCGGCTTTGATGCGCGGGTAGGTACCGCAGCGGCACACATTGGTAATGGCCGCGTCGATGTCCGCGTCGCTGGGCTGGGGCTTGCGCGCCAGCAGTGCGGTGGCAGCCATCAGCATGCCCGACTGGCAGTAGCCGCATTGGGGAACTTGCTTGGCGATCCAGGCTTTTTGCAGGGCTGACTTTCCGCCCAAACCTTCGATGGTGGTGATTTTTCGCCCGACCGCTGCACCGCTGGGAATGCTGCACGAGCGCACCGGTTCGCCGTCGAGCAGCACGGTGCAGGCGCCGCATTGGGCGACGCCACAGCCAAACTTGGTACCGGTCAGACCCACTTCGTCCCGAATCGCCCACAGCAAGGGCATCTCGGTTTCAATCGCCAATTCGATGGCTTTGCCGTTGATTTTCAGTTGCATGCGCGTTCTCCGGACCAGGGGGTTCAGGGTGCTGCGGTGCAGCGGCGTTGATTATGCGTTCTGCGGGCCCAGGGCGTCTGGGCAGGGACGCATGTGCAATCTATGGGACAATTTTTTAATAACCACCGACTAGGAGACACCAAGCATGCCGATTTTTTCCATCCGCCAACTGTTGCAAACCGTGGCGCTTTGCGCGGTTGCCGCGCTGAGCCAGTCCGCCTGGGCCCAAAGTGGCGCCGTGCAAGTGCAGTGGCTGGGCCAGTCGGCCATGAAGATCACCACGCCCGGCGGCAAAGTCATCGTGATTGACCCCTGGCTGATCGCCAACCCCAAAACGCCGCCCGAATTCAAAAAACTCGACGCACTGGGCAAAGTCGATTTGATTTTGGTCAGCCACGCCCACGCCGACCACATGGCCGACGCACCTGCCTTGGCGCTGATGAACAAGGCCCCGGTGTACGCACCGGCAGGCTTGGCCGACTCCTTTACCACCCTGGGTGTGCTGCCGCCTGAACTGGCACCGCGCTTTAACAAAGGGGGCGTGGTGCTGCCGTTTGGCGCAGAGGGCGGCATCAAAATCATCGCAAACCATGCAGAACACAGCTCGGAATACCGCTGGAAAAACCCCGAGACCGGCAAAGATGAAATGCGCCCCGGTGGCGAGCCCATGGGTTTTATTATTCAGCTGGAAAACGGCTTCACGATTTACCACCTGGGCGACACCGGACTGTTTGGTGACATGAAATTGATCGGCGACTTGTACAAGCCCGACCTGATTTTTATACCGATCGGCAGCCATTTCGTTATGCCACCGCAAGACGCGGCCTTTGCCACACGCGAGCTCATCAAGCCCAAGTATGCGATTCCGGTGCATTACGGAACCAACGCGCTGCTGCGCGGCACGCCCAAAGAATATACCGATGCCATGGGGCAATCCAACACCAAGGTGCTCGCTTTAGAGCCCGGTGGCATTGCCAAGTTTTAGTCCCCTCGCTGCAGCCCCTAGGACACCTTGATGATTAAAAAATCTTTGCTATTTATCGTTGGCGCTTTGCTCGTATTGGTTGCCGCGCTTGCCATCAACACCTTGCGCAAAACTTCGCACCAATTGCAGGTGCCCGCGCTCGCACCGCTAGCCATCGACAAGCCTGCAGCGGCCGAGCGCTTGGGCCAGATCGTTCGGCTTGGCACCATTTCTTCACGCGATGATGCCCAGCTCAATGCCGACAAATTTGGGCAATTGCACGCTTTTCTGCAAGCCAAGTTTCCGCTGGTCCACGCCAAGCTCAAGCGCGAGGAAGTGGGAGGCCTGAGCCTGCTGTACACCTGGCAAGGCAGCGACGCGCAGGCGCAGCCCATCATGCTCATGGCCCACCAGGACGTGGTGCCGGTCGCACCAGGCACCGAAGGCGACTGGACGGTGCCGCCGTTTGCGGGCGAGGTGAAAGATGGCTTTGTGTGGGGCCGCGGCTCCTGGGACGACAAGGGCAATTTGATGTCCCAGATGGAAGCGGTGGAAATGCTGCTGGCCAGCGGGTTCACACCCAAGCGCACGGTGTACCTGGCCTTTGGCGCCGACGAAGAGGTGGGCGGCTTGCGCGGTGCGGCAAAAATTGCAGCCCTGTTGGCCGAGCGCAAAGTGCATCTTGATTTTGTGATTGACGAGGGGCTCTTGGTACTCGACGGCGTGATGCCCGGCCTCAAACAACCCGCAGCGCTGATCGGCGTGGCAGAAAAAGGCTATATGTCGGTGGTGCTGAAGATGTCGGCCACACCCGGCCACGCCTCCATGCCGCCCAAGCCAGGCACCAGCGCGATTGCCATGATGAGCGCGGCCTTGAAGCGCCTGGACGACGAGCAGCTGCCCGGGGGCATTCGTGGCGTTGCAGGTGAGATGTTTAAGGCCCTGGCGCCTGAGATGGGTGGCTTCTCTCGGGTCGCGCTCTCGAACCTGTGGCTGTTCGGCCCGCTCGTGCAAAAGCAACTCGAAAGCGCGGGCAGCACCAACGCCATGATGCGCACGACAACCGCCTTAACGATTGTCAACGCCGGCAACAAAGAAAACGTGCTGCCGGGCCGCGCCGAGGCGACGGTCAATTTCCGTATTCTGCCGGGAGACACCAAAGAGCAGGTCATGGAACACATGCGCAGCAAAGTGGCGCAGGCGACAGGCTCCTCGTCGTTCGAGTTGCTGGCGCTGCCCGGGGCGGTCAATTCGTCCAAGATCGCCCCCACCAACTCGGCGCAATACGCCATCCTCAACAAGACCATCCGCGAAATATTTCCAGATGCCTTGGTGGCCCCCGGCCTGATGGTGGCGGGCACCGACTCGATCCACTACGGGCCGATCAGTGAGCACATCTTCAAGTTCTCGCCGGTGCGGGCCAACGCGGACGACCTCAAGCGTTTCCACGGAACCAACGAACGGCTGGGAGTGGACAACTATGCCGACGCGATCCGTTTCTACCACCGCCTGATCAGCGAAGTGTCGGCCGCACCTTTGCCCTAGGCCTGACCGCGCCTTGGCGCCCAACCATCATGAACCTGTTCGCCCCACTCACACTGCCCAACGGCACGACCCTCCCCAACCGCATTGCCAAAGCCGCCATGGAAGAAAACATGTGCGACGCCAACCATGCGCCGTCCACCGCCTTGTTGCGCTTGTACCAGGCGTGGGCTGACGGCGGCGCAGGCCTGATCCTGACGGGCAACGTCATGGTCGACCGGCGCGCCATGACGGGCCCGGGCGGCGTGGTGCTGGAGGACGACGCCCACCTCGACGAGTTCAAGCAATGGGCGCAGGTGGCCCGTTCTGGCGGTGCGCAGGTCTGGATGCAAATCAGCCATCCCGGTAGGCAAATGATGGCAGCACTGGGGCAAGAAACCTGGTCTGCCTCTGCAGTGCCCTTGGATATGGGCAATTTGTCGAACAAGTTTTCGGTGCCCAAAGCCATGACTGCGGCGGATATCCGAGAGATAGCGCAAAGGTTTGTCCGCACCGCGCTGCTGGCCGAGCAGGCCGGTTTCAATGGCGTGCAAATCCATGCGGCGCATGGCTATTTGCTCAGCCAGTTTCTTTCGCCCCTTTCCAACCAGCGGCAGGACGGCTGGGGCGGCACGGTTGAAAACCGCGCGCGGCTGCTGGTTGACGTCGTCAAAGCGGTTCGGGCCGCCGTGGCGTCGCAATTTGCCGTTGCCGTCAAGTTGAATTCAGCAGACTTTCAGCGGGGCGGCTTTAGCCCGCAGGATGCGCAAGCGGTGGTGCAGATGCTCAACGCCTTGCGCGTCGATGTGATCGAGGTCTCGGGCGGCAGCTACGAGGCGCCCGCCATGCAGGGCCAAGCGCGGGACGGACGCACCTTGGCACGGGAAGCGTATTTTTTGGAGTTCGCGCAAGACATGGTCGCCGTCGCCGATATGCCCCTGATGGTGACCGGTGGCATTCGCCGCAAAGCCGTGGCCGACAAGGTCTTGCGCAGCGGCGTGGCGCTGGTCGGCATCGCGACGGCTTTGGCGATCAACCCGTCGCTGCCCAATGCTTGGCGCGCAGGTCAGGATATCGCTCCCGAGTTAAGCCCCATGGCATGGAAAAACAAAACGATGGCGTCCCTGGCCACCATGGCGCGGGTGAAATACCAGCTCAAGCGCCTGAGCCAGGGCCGCGCTACCAAGCCACAGATTTCTCCCTTGTGGGCCTTGGTTTCGCAGCAGATCATGGCGGGCCGGCAATCCAAGCGCTACCGGCATTGGATGGCAAGCCGCAGCACTTAATTGTTTGCAGGCGCCCGGCTGGGTGCGCTGCGCTGGCGCAAACGGGCCACCATGAAAGCCACCACCGCCAGGTTCAAAGCCAGAACGCCGGCATTGATCCAAGTGGTGCTGTGGAGCAGGTGGCTCACTTCGAGTGGCAGGAACAGGGCGCCCGACACGGCGGCCAGCCACTCCGCCCAGGCCCGGTCTTTCCACAGGCCATAGGCTTCGCTGAGCCGAATGCCTGCATAAGCCCACAGCAGGAGCACCACCTGGCGCAGGTTGGCGTTGGCCAAGAGCGTTGCATCATCCAAAAGCATGCGCGGGTAGTGGGCTTCAGGGTCCAGATGGAAGTACCCAATCAGGGCGTGCGCCGTGGCCTGGATGTCGTGGTGCATCAGGCTGAACAAGCCAAGGCTGGCAGCGATGGCGGAACACCCTTTGAGCGCTTCAAACAGTGCGATGAGGTGGAGGGTTGCAGCCCGTGCTTGGTAATGGTCGTGTGGCATGTGCTTCGGGAATGGCACCATCAGTCCAGGTGTTTGCCCGCCTCGCGGCGCGTCAGGCCCGAAAGACTTTGTGCGTGCTGCGCCAAAAAGGCGCGCACTGCCTCGGGCCGGGTGCGGGCATGGTCGCGCAGCGCCCAGCCAATGGCTTTGCGAATGAAGAATTCAGTCTCCGGGGCCAGCGCAAGCGCATAGTGCAGCAGCCGCGCCTCATCGGTGTGCGCCTTCCAGCCCAGCTGGTGCAGCATGGCCACGCGGCGCACCCACAGGCTGGGGTGGCCCAGGCAGGCGTCCATGGCGCGCTGCACTTCGGGCTGATCCAGGCGCGCGCGCAACAAGATATCGCCCACCACACCGGCCAGCCCGTCCACCGTATCCCACCAGGGCTTGCGCTGCACCAATTGCAACAGGTGCGCCAGGTTGTCCGGGCTAAGCTGACGGTGGAATTTGGCTAGCAAGTCCACCGCCACGTACTGGAACTCACGCTCGGGCAAATCCCACAGCTTGTCGGCCAGCGCCAGCAGATCGGGCGCAGCCCAGGCGCTCAACTTGGGCAAGCCGCGTAAAGCCTGGCGGCGCGCGGTGGCGCGGATGCCCAAAAACGCGAACTGGTTCAGCATGTATGCGCGCATGGGCACCGCTTGCTGCGCATCGGCCAGGGGGCGCAAGGCGGCTTCGATTTGGGCGAGCGGGGCTGCTAAGGGTGGGGTGGTCATAGGGTGCGAACACGGCTGAAATTACCACAGAGTAGGTAGAAAAAGGCTGACCAGGCCTGAGGCCAAGCCAAATCGCTGGCCACCCCCTTAGTACCGCAGGGCCCGCAGTGACGGCAGCAGCGACCCGTTGCGGACAGTCGTCGCGGCGCCTTGGGAGTCGGTGATGCAGCGCAAGGAGTCCTCTGATTTCGCGCGTACGAGCTTCCTTTTTTAGCTTACAACCGGCGAGCAAATTTCGACGAGCGTCCCATCAGGACAGCGGACATAGGAAACGGTCTGACCCCACGGTTTCAAGAGAGGCTCCTTAATGGACGCTGCTCCCTCAGCCAGTGCCTTGGCATGCGCTGCTGCGACATCGTCTGTGACAAGCGCAATCTCCATGCCCAGCGGTTCTCCTGAATTACTCGCCTTGACATAACCACCGGGCAGATTGGATGCGCCAAGGTCATGGGTTGCGAACGCCAGTGCAGTCGCACCGGTGTCCATTTCGCCGTAGCCCGATTCGTGAACGAAGCGCCGCTTTAATCCAAATGCCCTTTCAAAGAACTCTACAGACGCAAGTACATCAGGGACATAAACGATGGTGTAACCGAATCTCATGATTTGCTCCTCGCGTTCAATGCCAAATCCGCCTTGCCCTTCGCCGTGAATTTCCACCATGGCAGCGATTCCCCTGTATCCCTGAAGTGCTTCACGGACAGCCGTGTGTAGTAAACACAGGGGTCATGCCTGTGCCCCATTACCGCCTCCAAATCATTGCAAATCCTGAGGGCGTTATTACCTTTGAAATCGTCAGGCGAGCCACCACACACGCCTCACCCCCGCCGCAACCACGCCCCCAGCCGGTCCACCCCCTGCGTCAACCTTCCGAGGTCTTTGGACGCAAAGCACCAGCGCAGCCAGCCCGCCGCCTCAGGGGCAAAGGCGCTGCCGGGCGCCAGGCCCAGGCCGGCCTCGGCCACCAGTCGCTTGGCGGTGGCCAATGAATCGCTGTGGCCGGGCAGCTGAAAGAAGGCGTACATGCCGCCCAGGGGCAGCGCCACCTGCACGTCTGGCAGGGTGCGCAGCGCGGTGATCAGGGTGTCGCGGCAGGTTGTGAGGTGGGCCACCACACGGGGCGTGACCTCGTCTCGGCGCTCCAGCGCCACGATGCCTGCGCGCTGGGTAAACACGCTGGCGCACGAGGTGTTGAACTCCACCAACTTGCCCATGGCCGACGTCATGGAGGGCGGCATCACCAGCCAGCCCAGGCGCCAGCCGGTCATGAGGTAGCTTTTGGAAAAACTGTGCACCACCACGAGCCGGTCTTCAGGCGCAGCGATGTCCAGAAAACTGGGCGCGCAAGCGTTGGCGCTGGGGGCGTAGTACAGGTTCTCGTACACCTCGTCGGCCAAAATCCAGGTGCCGGTGCGGCGGCAGTGGGCCAGGATGGCGGTCTGTTCGTCGCGGCTCAGGGTCCAGCCGGTGGGGTTGTTGGGGGCGTTCAGGATCAGCAGCTTGGTGCCGGGGGTGATGCCCTCCAGCAGCCGCGGCAAATCCAGCGTCCAGGCGCCGGCCTGCGGCCCGGTGCTTTGCGGCGTGAGCGCCACGGTGCGCAGCTTGGCGCCCATGATCAGCGCCTGCGCCGTCAGGTTGGGCCACACGGGGGTAACGGCCACCACCGCATCGCCCGCGTCCACCAGCGCCTGCACCGCCAACATCAGCGCGTTGACGCCGCCGGTGGTCACGGCGATGCGTTCCATGGCAATCGGGGTGGCGCCGGGGTGGCTGGCGTGTTGGGCCGTCATGGCGCTGGCAATGGCGTGGCGCAGCTCGGGCAAGCCCAGGTTGTGGGCATAAAAGGTTTCACCGCGCTGCAGCGATTCAATGGCAGCTTGGCGGATGAAGTCGGGCGTGACCTCGTCGCTCTCGCCAAACCAAAAGGCCAGCACGTCGCTGCGGCCCAGGCCGGCGTTGGCCACTTCGCGGATTTGCGATTCTTCGAGGTTTTGGATGGTGTGGCGCATGGGCTCTTTGTAGGACGGGTTCAGGAAAACAGCGCCTGGTATTGCGCGCGCAGCAGGTTTTTTTGCACCTTGCCCATGGCGTTGCGCGGCAGCTCGGTCACCAGCACGCAGTGCTTGGGGATTTTGAAATTGGCCAGTTGTTTTTTTAGCGCAGCCACGATGGCGCCGGGCTGCGGCTGCGCGCCGGCCTTGGCAATCACCACGGCCACTCCCACTTCGCCAAAGTCCGGGTGCGGCACGCCCACCAGAGCGCTCTCGGCCACACCGGGCAGCGCGTTGATATAGCCCTCAATCTCTGCCGGATAGACGTTGTAGCCGCCGCTGATGATCAGGTCTTTGCTGCGCCCCACGATGTGCACGTAACCGCGCGCGTCCACTTTGCCTACGTCGCCGGTTCTGAAAAAGCCGTCGGCGGTAAATTCTTCAGCCGTCTTCTCGGGCATACGCCAGTAGCCGGCAAACACATTGGGGCCGCGCACCTGGATGCCGCCAATCTCGCCCATCGGCAGGGGCGCGTCGCCATCGCCCGCCACGCGCAATTCCACGCCTGGCAAGGGGAAGCCCACCGTGGCGCCCCGGCGTTCGCTTTGGTTCTGAAAACGCGCGTCGGCGGTACAGGGGTTGGAGGTGAGCATCACCGTCTCGCTCATGCCGTAGCGCTCCAAGATGGTGTGGCCGGTGCGTGCCGTCCAGTCATTGAACGTTTCCAGCAGCAGCGGTGCCGAGCCGGAGATGAACAAACGCATGACTCCGGTGGCCGATGGCGTCAGGCCCGGTTCGGCCAACAGGCGCACGTACAGCGTGGGCACGCCCATGAACACCGTGGCACGTGCCATGTGCGCCAGCACCGCCTTGGGGTCGAATTTGTTCAGCCACACCATCTTGCTGCCATTGAGCAGCGCGCCATGGATGGCCACAAACAAGCCGTGCACATGGAAGATGGGCAGCGCGTGGATGAGCACGTCGCCCGACCTCCAGCCCCAGTAGTCTTTGAGCACCAGCGCGTTGCTCAGCAGATTGCCGTGGCTGAGCATGGCGCCCTTGCTGCGCCCGGTAGTTCCGCTGGTGTAGACGATGGCGGCTACGTCATTGGCCTGGCACGGCGCCACGGTATGCACATCGCTGTGCATCGCGGCGCGCTCCAGCAAGCTGCCGCTGCGGTCCTCGTCCAGGGTAAAGACGTACTGCGTGCCGGCCTGGAACGCGATCTTGCTCACCCAGCCAAAGTTGCGGCTGGCACACACCACCACAGCGGGCTCGGCGTTGCCAACAAAGTATTCCACCTCGGCGCTTTGGTAGGCGGTGTTCAGCGGCAAATACACAAAGCCTGCGCGCAGCGTGGCCAGGTACAAAACCATGGCTTCGACCGATTTTTCGGTATGGGCGGCAATGCGGCTGCCCGCAGGCAGATCGAGCGACTGCAGCAAATTGGCCACCATGGCGGTGGCGCGGTCCAGGTCGCGCCAGGAATACAGCAAGCCAGCGTCGGTCTCGACCGCCGTGCTGTCCAAGTCTTTGGGGAAAGCTGCGCGCAGGGCAGCAAAGAGGTTGTGTTGGGCCATCAGACAGATTGGGGTAGTTCAGACAAATCCGCGCCGCGCAGGCTGCGCGGGCAAAGCTGGCATGGTACAGAGAATAACTTTTGCGCTTAGTGCTTAGTGCTTGGTGCTTGGTGAGTGCCCCCCGCATCCCCCCGGCCCCCTTTCCACCCGCCCGGGGCGGAAAGGGGGAGCGAACAGCCACATTTGGTTTTTTCGCTTCGGCTACCGCACCACTGACCACTTTTTGGACGTTCGCTGAGCACCAAAGGTTGCGCCGGTAAAAGCCTAGCCAGCGCGACAAAACCAAATGTGGCTGTTGGCCCCCCTCTGTCGCCCGCTGGGCGAGAGAGGGGCTGGGGGGGAGAGTGGGGGGAAACTAAAACCGCGGCAAATCCGGGTGCTTGAGCTGCCCGCCGCGCACCAGCATCTTGCCGTACTCGGCACAGCGCTGCAGGGTGGGAATCACCTTGCCGGGGTTGAGCAGGCCTTGCGGGTCAAACGCGCGCTTGATGGCGAACATTTGTTCGTTTTCTTGCGGGCTGAACTGCACGCACATGCTGTTGAGTTTTTCCACGCCCACGCCGTGCTCGCCGGTGACCGTGCCGCCCATGGCCACGCTGGTTTCCAGAATATCGGCACCAAACAGCTCGCAGCGGTGCAACTGGTCCGGGTCATTGGCATCAAACAAGATCAGGGGATGCAAGTTGCCGTCACCCGCATGAAACACGTTGGCGCAGCGCAGCTGGTACTTTTTTTCCATCTCAGAAATAGCCAACAAGATGTCGGCCAGGCGCTTGCGCGGAATAGTGCTGTCCATGCACATGTAATCGGGGCTGATGCGCCCGCTGGCGGGAAAGGCGTTTTTGCGACCGCTCCAAAAGCGCAGGCGCTCGGCCTCGCTTTGGCTCACCGCGATGGCGGTAGCGCCAAACTTGCGCAGCACCTCGCTCATGCGCCCAATCTCTTCTTCCACTTCTTCCACCGTGCCATCGCTCTCGCACAGCAGAATCGCCGCAGCGCTCAGGTCATAGCCGGCGTGCACAAAGTCTTCTACCGCTGCGGTCATGGGCTTGTCCATCATCTCCAGCCCGGCCGGAATGATGCCTGCGGCAATCACCGCCGCCACCGCTTCACCGGCTTTGCGCACGTCGTCAAAACTGGCCATGATGCAGCGCGCGAGTTGCGGCTTGGGCACGAGCTTGACCAGCACCTCCAATGTGACGGCCAGCATGCCTTCGCTGCCCACCACCACACTCATCAGGTCGTAGCCCGGCGCGTCCAGCGCCTGGGCGCCAAAGGTAATGGGCTCGCCTTCAATGGTCAGGCCGCGCACCTGCAGCACGTTGTGCAAGGTCAGGCCATATTTCAGGCAGTGCACGCCGCCCGAGTTCTCTGCCACGTTGCCGCCGATGGTGCAGGCGATCTGGCTTGACGGGTCGGGCGCGTAGTACAGGCCATGGGGCGCTGCGGCCTCGCTGATGGCCAGGTTGCGCACGCCGCATTGCACGCGCGCG
>CANFNE010000052.1 GCA_947448105.1 Burkholderiales bacterium | reverse complement strand
AGGTCGTCAACCGCCATGGCGGGGGCGCGGCCTTGTTGGACGACCCGGAGCTGCTGTTCAGGATCGTCTCAGAAGTGCGCCGCGCCGTGCCCGCGCACCAGGTGGTCTCGGCCAAGATGCGCCTGGGTTTTCATGACGACAGCCGGGCCGAAGAATGCGCGCTGGCGCTGGAGGCTGGTGGCGCGGGCGAGATCGTGGTGCACGCCCGCACCCGCGCCGACGCCTACCGCCCGCCCGCCTATTGGGGCCGCATTGCCGACATTGCCGCCGTGGTGCGCACGCCGCTGGTGGCCAATGGCGAGATCTGGAACGTGCACGACGCGCAAGCCTGCCGCGCCGAGTCGGGCTGCCACACGCTGATGCTGGGGCGCGGCATCGTCAGCTACCCTGGCCTGGCGCACGCCATTGCGCAGGCGCAGGGCCAAGGTGTCCCAGCGCACGCGACTGAATGGCAGGCGTTGCATCCGCATATCGCCGCCTTTTGGCAACTGGTGCGCGCCACGCTGGAGCGCCGCCAGCAGGCCGGGCGCCTGAAGCAATGGCTCAACTTTCTGCGCCGCCACTATCCGCAGGCGCAGCTTGCTTACGACGCGCTCAAGGCGGTGAATGATGTGGCGGTGATTGATGCGTGGGTAGACGGGCTGGAAGCTCCAACCGCCACCACGTCCTCGTAGTAATAAAACGCGTCGCAGCACCCCGCCCAGTAGCGGTTGGTGGATTTGCGCGCGCCAATGCCGACAACCCGTCGGCCAGTGGCTTTGAGTTTGTGGGTCAGGGGCATGAAGTCGCTGTCGCCGCCGATGATCACAAACTGGGCGATGTTGGCAAAGCGGGCGCTGTCGTCTTGGGCGTCCAGGCACAGGCGGATGTCGGCGCCGTTTTTGGCGGACGCACCGGGCGGAAACAGCTGCACCAGGTCAATGGCGGCGCCCAGCAGCGCTTCGCGGTAGCGACCGAAATACTGCCAGTTGCAATAGGCGCGGTTGATGGCCAGCGGCCCAAGCGTGGCGGCAAAGTCCACCAGTTTTTGCACCTGCACCAAGGGCTCTTGCGCCTTGAAGCGCCCGTCGGGCGTGTTGTAGGCGCCGTCGCCCTGGCGGTCTTCCACCAGGCGGGCGTGCAGGTTTTCAAAATCCCAGTACACCGCCACAGGGGCGGCGGCCGGAACAGTGGATTGCGTCATTGCGGGGCTGGCACGCAGGTTTGGGTTTGCTCGCCCAGGCCGTGGATGCCCAGGCGCATCTGGTCACCGGCTTTCAGAAACCAGGGGCTGGGCTTTTGGCCCAGGCCCACGCCAGCGGGCGTGCCGGTGCTGATCAGATCACCCGGGTGCAAGGTCATGAACTGGCTGATGTAGCTGATGAGCTTGGGGATGCCAAAAATCAGGTTGGACGTGCTGCCGTCTTGCACGCGTCGGCCGTTCACCTCCAGCCACAGGCCCAGGGCGTGGACGTCGCCCAGCTCGTCGGGCGTCACCAACCAGGGGCCAATCGGCGAGAAGGTGTCGCAGCCCTTGCCCTTGTCCCACTGGCCGCCGCGCTCGAGCTGGAACTCGCGCTCCGACAGGTCGTTGACCAACACGAAGCCCGCCACATGCGCCATGGCATCGGCCTCGCTCACGTAGCTGGCTTTGCTGCCGATGACGACGCCGAGTTCCACTTCCCAGTCGGTCTTGACCGAGCCGCGCGGAATGGTCACCGGGTCATTCGGCCCGGTGATTGAGCTGGTGGCTTTGAGAAACAGCACCGGCTCTTTGGGCGGCTCCATGCCGCTCTCTTTGGCGTGGTCGGCGTAGTTCAAACCGACGCACACGATTTTTCCGATATCGGCCACCGGGCAGCCCAGGCGCGGCGTGCCGTCCACCACGGGCAGCGCGTCCACGTCCAGCGCCTGCAGCGCGGCCAGGGTGCGCGGCGACAGGTGGGTGGCGTCCAGGTCGGCAAACAACATGGACAGGTCGCGCACACGGCCATCAGAGCCGACAGCGCCCGCTTTTTCTTGGCCTGCGGGGCCGTAGCGGAGAAGTTTCATGGGGGTTTCCTCAAAGAATATGGGGTGGCAAACGCCTCACAGCCGCAATCGGCGGTGGTGCGAGTGTATGCACCCGGGACAGCGCCTGGGCCTACCCGCGCTTTCTAAACACCCGAGGCAGCACCAGCACCGCCAGCACCACGCCCAGCAAACCCAGGGACATGGGGCGCTCCAGAAACACGGTCCACTTTCCTTCGCCAATCGACAGCGCGTTGCGCAGCTGCGCCTCGGCCAAGGGGCCCAAAATCATGCCCACCACCACCGGCGCGGTCGGAAAGTCAAAGCGGCGCATCACCAGGCCAAGCACGCCGATGGCGTACAGCAGCACCAGGTCAAACGCACTTTGGCGCATGCCGTAGGCCCCCACCGTGGCAAAAATCAAGATACCGGCATATAGCTGCGCCTTGGGCACCTTGAGCAGCTTGACCCACAGGCCCACCAGCGGCAAATTGAGCACCAGCAGCATGACATTGCCAATGTAGAGCGATGCAATCAGCGCCCACACCAGCGAGGCCGAGGTGGTAAACAACTGCGGCCCCGGCTGGATGCCGTAGTTCTGAAACGCACCCAGCAAAATTGCCGTGGTGTTGCTCACCGGAATGCCCAGTGTGAGCAAAGGAATGAGGGCGGTCGTGACGGTGGCGTTGTTGGCCGCCTCGGGGCCTGCCACGCCCTCAATCGCCCCTTGTTTGCCAAACTCGGCCAGGTTCTCGCCCCGGGCGAGCTTTTTCTCGACCGCATAACTCAAGAAGGTGGGAATCTCGGTGCCCCCGGCTGGAATACAGCCAAAGGGCGCGCCAATGGCGGTACCGCGCAGCCACGCCGGTACCGAGCGGCGCCAGTCAGCACCGGTCATGCGCACGCGGCTGAGCGTGTTTTGCGACTCATGGCTGGCGCCCTCAAACAAGACCGCGTGCAAGGCCTCGGCCACGGCAAACAGTCCCACGGCCACCAGCACAATTTCCACGCCGTCGAGCAATTCGGGGACGCCACCGGTGTAGCGCGCCTGGCCGGTAATCTGGTCCATGCCAATCAGGCCAATGGCCAGGCCCACAAACAAGGCGGCCAGGCCCCGCACCGTGCTTTGCCCCAGCACCGCGCTCACGGTAGTGAGCGCCAGCAACATCAGGCAAAAGTATTCGGGCGGGCCCAGGCGCACCGCGTATTCGGCCACTACCGGGGCAAACAGCGTGACCATGAGCGTGGCAATCGTGCCCGCCACAAAAGAGCCAATCGCCGCCGTGGCCAGGGCCGCACCCGCGCGCCCGCTCTTGGCCATTTTGTTGCCCTCCATGGCGGTGACCATGCTGGCCGTCTCGCCGGGGGTGTTCAGCAGAATCGACGTGGTTGAGCCGCCGTACATGGCGCCGTAGTAAATGCCGGCAAAAAAGATCATGGACGCGGTGGCATCCACCTGCGAAGTAATGGGCAGCAGCATGGCCACCGCCGTGGCCGGGCCAATGCCGGGCAACACGCCCACCGCCGTGCCCAGCGCGCAACCCACAAAGGCCCAGAGCAAATTGATGGGCGTGCCTGCCGTGGCAAAGCCCTGCATAAGCTGGTTCAAGATGTCCATTACAACCACCCGCTTTGCGTAAGGCCAGGCAAGCTGATGGCCAGAAACTTGGTAAACATCCAGAACACCGGCGCGGCAATTAGCACACCAATGCCCAGGTCGGTGAGCCAGCTGCGCAGGCTTTGCGCCGCACCCGACTGCGCTTGGCGCAGCCCGTGCGCGGCGCAGGCAAAACACAGGGTGCAACTGAAAATAAAGCCAATGCTGGTGATCAGCGCGGCGTTCAGTAGCAAGGCGCCCGACATCCAGGCAAAGCCCCTCCAACACGGGGCGCCCGGCGTCGGCGCATCGCTCTCCAGCGGGTCCGGCATGTCGCGAAAGCCGCCGCTGCGCGCCTCAAACCACAAAAACGCCGCTACCACCGCCAGGCCTGCAGCCACCAGCCAGGGCAAAAAATTGGGCCCGATGCCGGCATAGCCCGCCTCGGACGAAATACCCGCCGCACCCAGCGCCAGCACCCCGGCGAGCGCCAGCACCGCCAGCGCCACCGCGCTTTGGCGCGCCTTGTCAGACACTGGCATCAGACCATGCCCGAAAGGTGCATGATGCCGCGCAGGCTGGCAAATTCGTCGTCTACAAAGTCGTCAAAAGCCTTGCCGGTCAGCAGCGCTGGCGTCCAGGCGTTGCGCTCCAGCGCTTCGAGCCAGGACTTGGACTTGGTGGCCTTGACCACCATTTCGGTCAAGGCTGCACGCTGCTCCGGCGTAATACCGGGGGCACCGTAGACCGCACGCCAGTTGCCCAGCACCACGTCAAAACCCGACTCCTTCAGGGTAGGCACGTCAATGCCGGGCAGGCGCTTGGCCGATGTCACGCCAATGGGGCGCATCTTGCCGGCCTTGATGTACTCGGCAAACTCGCTGTAACCGCTGCCGCCCACCGTCACATTGCCGCCGAGCACTGCGGCAGTGGCTTCGCCGCCGCCGCGAAAGGCCACGTAGTTCACCTTTTTCGGGTCCACACCCACCTTGGTGGCCAGCATAGAGGCGCAAATATGCTCGGTCGATCCGCGCGAACCGCCGCCCCACTTCACACTGGCGGGGTCTTTTTTCATTTGCTCGACCACGTCTTTCATGTTCTTCAAGGGTGAATCCGCGGGCACAACAAACACGTTGTATTCGCTGGTCAGGCGCGCAATCGGCGTGATTTTGTCCATGCCCACCTGGGGCTTGCCGGTGATGATGCCGCCCACCATGACGGCGCCGGTCATGATCAAGGCATTGGCGTCGCCCTTGGCGGCGTTGACAAACTGCGCCAGGCCGATCACCCCGGCGGCTCCGCCCTTGTTTTCGTACTGCACCGTGTCGGCCACTTTGGCGTCGAGCAGGGCTTTGCCCAATTCGCGCCCGGTGCCGTCCCAGCCGCCGCCGGGGTTGGCCGGAATCATCATCTTCAGGTTGGCGCCGGCGCGGGCGCTTAAGGGATATGCGCCCACTGCAGCCAGGGCTGCCAGGGACTTCAGAAATTGGTCACGACGCATGGAATGCTCCTTGAGGGGTTGGTGTGCGCCCTATGATGTCTGTGCGGCCTGTCAATTGCCTGTACGAAACCCTAGGGGAAACCCGAACCCACAACCAAACCCAGCGTCCACGCACCCATGCGCCTGCTCCTGATTGAAGACGACCCCACGCTGGCCACCACGCTGCAACGCAGCCTGGAGCGCAAAGCCATTCGGGTGCAACTGTGCGCCGACGGAGCGCTGGCCCTGGCCGCCTGGCAGCAAGCACAGCCCGACGTGGTGCTGCTGGACCTGAGCTTGCCCGGCCTGGACGGCTTGCAGGTGCTGCAAGCTGCCCGAGAGGCCGGCCTGCGCACGCCCGTGCTGATACTCACCGCACGCGGCACCGTAGGCGACAAGGTGCTCGGCCTCAACGCGGGCGCAGACGACTACCTGCCCAAACCCTTTGACCTCGATGAGCTGGAAGCCCGGGCCCGCGCCCTGCACCGGCGCCACGCCAACACCGAGGCGCCAGCGCAACACAGTGCACTGGCTTTGGGTGCACTGCGTCTGGAGCGCGACAGTGGCGCCCTGTACTGCCGGGGCGCAGTGATGGACTTAAGCCCGCGCGAACTCGCCCTGATGGCCGCCTTGCTGGCGCGCCCGGGCCACGCCATGGCCAAGGAACGGCTGTTTGAACTGGTGTTTCCCGGTGTGGCTAACGTGCAATTTGAGGCCATTGAAGTGGTGGTCTACCGCCTGCGCAAAAAACTGGTGGGCACTGGTGTCACGCTCATGACCCTGCGCGGCCTGGGCTATCTGCTCAAGTCCGACTAAAGCCATGGAGCGTCCGCACGCCACACCATCACCTGCGCCGCAGCGCACGCCGCAAAGCCTGCGGCGCACTTTGCTGATCGGCATTTTGCTGCCCGTGCTGCTGTTTGTGGCGGTGGACACGGTAAGCCTCTACCGAAAAAGCCTGCAGGCGGTCAACACCGCCTACGACCGCACCCTGCTGGCCTCGGCCAAGGCCATTGGCGAGCTGCTGGTGCTTGAGGGCCAAGGTCCCCAGGCACACCTGCGCGGGCAAATCCCCTACGCCGCGCTGGAGGCCTTTGAAGCCGACAACCGCAGCCGCATGAGCTACCGCGTGTCTGACGCACAAGGCCATTGGATTGACGGCACGCAAGACCTGCCCGCCTGGCGCGGCAGCTTGCCCAATCAGGGCCCCTACGCGGCGCTGGTGGACTTTTACGACGACACGCTGCAAGGCGACCCGGTGCGCGTGGCCGTGCTGCTGCAGCCCGTGGCCACCGGGCAGGAGCGCGCGATGGCCATGGTGCAAGTGGCCGAAACGCTGGAGCTGCGCCACACCCTGGCCGAGCAAATTTTGATGGACACCTTGCAGCGCCAGGCGGTGCTGATTGGCGTGATCACCGTGGTGGTGCTGGTCGTGGTTCAGCGCGTGATCCACCCGGTGCAGCGTCTCAGCCGGGCGCTGGCGCAGCGCGATGACGACGAACTCTCCCCCCTGGACGACCACGATTTGCCCCAAGAACTGCTGCCCCTGACCCAAGCCACCAGCCAGGTCATGCAACGCCTGCACCAGTTGCTGGACCACCAAAAGCGCTTTGTGCGCGACGCCGCCCACCAGTTGCGCACGCCGCTGGCGGTGCTCAAGACGCAGGTCCAGTCCGCGCTGCGCGGAGACCTCGCACCCCTGCCGGCCCTGCGCGAAATAGAGGCCACCGTGGACCGCGCCACCACCCTGGCCAACCAGATGCTGTCGCTGGCCAAGGTAGAGCAGGTGCGCCAGCAAAAAGACTTTGCCGTGCTGGACTGGGCGCAGACTGCGCGCAGCGTGGCGCTCGATGTGTCGCCGCTGATTGCACACAAATCGCTGGACTTTGAAATCGAGAGCGAAGCCTGCCCGGTGCTGGCCCATGCCTGGATGCTGGGCGAACTCACCCGCAACCTGCTGCACAACGCCATTGCCCATTCGCCCGAAGGCGCGCACTTGCGTGTGTCGCTCAGCATCCAGGGCGCCCAGGCCCGCCTGTGCATTGCAGACGGCGGCCCCGGCATGGACGAGGCGCAGCGCCTGCGGCTGTTTCAGCCCTTTGCCACCGGTCGGCCGCAAGCAGGGGCCGGTCTGGGCCTGGTCATTGCGCGTGAGATGGCGCAGGCGCTAGGCGGCAGTATTGCGCTGACCAACCGCTTTAACGGGCCGCAGCGCACCGGTCTGGATGCCGTGGTCTTGCTGCCCTTGCACACGACTCCGGCACCTGAGAGCACCCACAAGGAAACCTGATGGACAGCATCCGCATCGACAAATGGCTTTGGGCCGCGCGCTTTTACAAAACCCGGTCGCTGGCCACCGACGAAGTGGGCAAAGGCCGGGTGCAAATCGCCCAGCAAGACGTCAAACCCTCGCGCGAAGTGCGCGTGGGCGACACCGTGGTGCTGTGGCAGGCCAGCGTCAAGCGCACCGTGGTGGTCAAGGGCATCAGCGGCACGCGCGGCTCCGCCCCGGTGGCCCAGACGCTGTATGAAGAAACCGCCCAAAGCGTGCTCGACCGCGCCCAAGCCGCCGAGCAACGCCGCCTGCACGCCGAGCCCGCGCTAGCGATTGCCCACGGACGCCCCACCAAACGCGACCGGCGCGACCTGCAAAAAGGCCTGAACGCCCGCTGGAGCGCGTCCATCGACGACTAGGCCGCGCCGCGCCTTAAAGCGGCGATAATCGTCCACCCGCCCTTGCGGCAGGAATTCGCCCCCGAATTTCCCCCAGAATTTGCGAAAGTTGCTCGATGACTGCCCCTACCCTCCCCACCCAGCCCGTGGCCATTTCCAGCGTCCAAGACATCGTGGCCGACATGCGCGCCGGAAAAATCGTCATCCTGGTGGACGAAGAAGACCGTGAAAACGAAGGCGACCTGGTACTCGCCGCCGACCACGTGACGCCCGAGGCCATCAACTTCATGGCCCGCTTTGGCCGGGGCCTGATTTGCCTGACCCTGAGCCGCGAACGCTGCGAACTGCTCAAGCTGCCACCCATGACGGTGCGCAATGGCGACAAAAAAGGCACCGCCTTTACCGTGTCCATTGAAGCGGCCGAGGGCGTGACCACCGGCATTTCTGCCGCCGACCGCGCACGCACGGTGCAAGCTGCTGTGGCGCCGGGCGCCGTGGCCGACGACCTGGTGCAGCCCGGCCACATCTTCCCCCTGCAAGCGGTGGACGGCGGCGTGCTCATGCGCGCAGGCCACACCGAAGCGGGTTGCGATCTGGCTGCCATGGCCGGCTGCAGCCCGGCCGCTGTGATCTGCGAGATCATGAAAGACGACGGCACCATGGCCCGTCTGCCCGATTTGCAGTTGTTTGCGGCGGAACACGGTATCAAGATTGGCACCATTGCCGACCTGATTGCGCACCGCAGCCAGGTCGATTCCCTGGTCGAGCGCAAGGGCAGCCGCCCCTTCCAAACCGCGTTTGGCGAATTCACCGCCCACATTTTTCAGGACACCACCGGCCACGGCGTGCACCTGGCGCTGGTCAAGGGCGAATGGGCTGCGAGCGAAGCCGTATCGGCCCGCGTGCACGAGCCGCTGTCGGTGCTCGACGCGCTGGAAGTGGGCCGCGCGCTGCATTCCTGGAGCTTAGACGCCGCGCTGGCGCACGTGGCCCGCGAGGGACGCGGCGTGGTCGTGTTACTCAACTGCGGTGAGACTGGCGAACAACTGCTGGCCCAGTTTGACGGCACGGCACGCCCGGCGCACGCGCCAGAGCGCGGCCGCATGGATCTGCGCACCTATGGCGTGGGCGCCCAAATATTGCGCCTGTGCGGCGTGCACAAAATGCGTTTGATGGGCAGCCCCCGGCGCATGCCCAGCCTGACCGGCTACGGCCTGGAAACCGTGGGCTACCTCAGCCCCAGCGCTGCCTGAGCCGCTACCCCGACACAACCACACCCGTACACAGAAGGAAAACCCCATGTTTGGCGCAGACAAAGGCAACGTTGCCGATACCGACAGCCGTATGGACGGCAAGCAACTGCGCATTGCCATCGTGCAAGCCCGCTTTAACGCCGGCGTGACCGACGCGCTGGCAGCCGCCTGCAAGCAAGAGCTGCTGGACCTGGGTGTGGCCGAGCGCGACATCCACCACTTCACCGTGCCCGGCGCACTCGAAGTGGCCACCGCCTTGCAGGCCCTGGCCGAGAAAACCCGCTACGACGCCCTGGTGGCGCTGGGCTGCATCATCCGTGGCGAGACCTACCACTTTGAGCTGGTGGCCAACGAATCCGGCGCCGCCGTGACCCGCGTGGGGCTGGACTACCAAATCCCCATCGCCAACGCGATTTTGACGGTCGAAAACATGGCGCAGGCGCAAGCCCGCCAAGTAGACAAAGGCCGCGACGCCGCCCGTGTGGCCGTGGAAATGGCCAATTTTCTGGAAACTATTTAATGACCGACACGCCCGCAGCCGCCCAGCGCCCGCCCCGCCAATCCCGCGTGGGCCTGACCGCCACCGGCGCCCGCAAGGCCGGCAGCAAAAACAACCGCAGCCGCGCCCGTGAATTTGCGCTCCAGGCCCTGTACCAGCGCCTGGTGGGCAAAAACTCTGCCGCCGACATTGACAGCTTTACCCGCGACCTGGCCGGTTTTAACAAAGCCGACGCCGCGCACTTTGACGCGCTCTTGCACGGCTGCATTGACCATGCGGACGCGCTCGACACCCTGATCCTGACCCGGCTGGACCGGCCCATGACCGAGATCTCCCCGGTCGAGCACGCGGTGATGTGGATTGGCGTCTATGAGATGCAGCACTGCCCCGACGTGCCCTGGCGTGTGGTGCTCAATGAATGCATTGAGCTGGCCAAGGAATTTGGCGGCACCGACGGCTTCAAGTACGTCAACGCCGTGCTCAATGGCCTGGCGCCCGAGCTGCGCGGCCCCGAGGTACAGGCCGACCGGGCGAAGCACCCCGCGGCCCAATAGTCGCCCTCGGAAATGCAGATCTCGCGCCGCGCCGAAAAAATAGAACCTTTTTATGTAATGGAGGTGGCCAAGGCCGCCGCCGAGCTGGGCCGCAACGTGGCGCACACCGATGCGCCCATGGTGTTTTTGAACATCGGCGAGCCCGATTTCACTGCGGCGCCGCTGGTGCAAGACGCAGCCCAGCGCGCCATTGTCCAGGGCCACAGCCAATACACCCAAGCCACCGGCCTGCCCGCCTTGCGTGAACGCATCAGCGACTGGTACACCAGCCGCTTTGGCGCAAGCGTGCCGGCCAGCCGCATTGTGGTGACCGCCGGGGCTTCGGCCGCGCTGCAACTGGCCTGCCTGGCGCTGATCGACGCGGGCGACGAAGTGCTCATGCCCGATCCCAGCTACCCCTGCAACCGGCATTTTGTAAGCGCCGCCGACGGGCGCGCGGTGCTCATTCCCACCACGGCCGCGCAGCGCTTTCAGCTCAGCGCCGACCAGGTGCAGGCCGCCTGGGGCCCCAAGACACGCGGCGTGCTGCTGGCTTCTCCGTCCAACCCCACCGGCAGCTCGATTGACCCCGCCGAGCTGCGCCGCATCCACGCCGTGGTGCAAGCGCGCGGCGGCGTCACCATGGTGGACGAGATTTACCTGCCCCTGAGCTTTGACGCCCACTATGGCCAGACCGCACTGGCGCTGGACGACTCGGTCATCAGCATCAACAGCTTTAGCAAATACTTCAACATGACCGGCTGGCGCCTGGGCTGGATGGTGGTGCCGCAAGCGCTGGTGCCGGTGATCGAGCGCCTGGCGCAAAACCTGTTTATCTGCCCCAGCACCATCGCCCAGCATGCAGCGTTGGCCTGTTTTGAGCCCGAAAGCATTGCTTTGTATGAGACGCGCCGCGCCGAGTTCAAAGCCCGGCGCGACTACTTTGTGCCCGCGCTGCAAAGCCTGGGTCTGGACGTGCCCGTGGCGCCCGATGGCGCGTTTTACGCCTGGGCCGATTGTTCGGCCGCGTGCGCGCGGCTAGGGCTCAAAGACAGCTGGGATTTCTCGTTTGCCGTGATGCAACAGGCCCATGTAGCCATCACGCCGGGGCGCGACTTTGGCACCGACCTGACCGGCCAGTTTGTGCGTTTTTCTACTGCCAGCTCGATGGAGCAACTGCACACGGCCATCGCACGCCTGCGCAAAATGCTGGCCTGAGCCGCCTTTTTTTATTTAGTACAGCCCTGGGCTTTCACCATGAACCAAGACCTGAACATTCTCCAACTCGTGCTGCACGCCAGCTTTGTGGTGCAAATCGTCATGGCGCTGCTGATGCTGGTGTCGTTGGCGAGCTGGTCGGCGATTTTTCGCAAGCTGTTTGCCCTCAAGCGCGTCAAGGCCCACAACGAAACGTTTGAGAAGGAGTTTTGGTCGGGCGCCAGCCTCAATGAGCTGTTCAGTGCAGCCTCGTCCAAGGCCCAAAACTCCGGTCCCATGGAGCGCATTTTTGCCAGCGGCATGCGCGAATTCCAAAAACTGCGCGAGCGCCGCGTCAGCGATGTCGCCACGCTCATGGACGGCGCCCGGCGCGCCATGCGCGCGAGCTACCAGCGCGAGATGGACGAGGTGGAAAGCAATCTCTCCTTCCTGGCATCGGTCGGCTCGGTCTCGCCTTATGTGGGCTTGTTTGGCACGGTCTGGGGCATCATGCACGCCTTTACTGGCTTGGCGTCTTTGCAGCAAGTCACCCTGGCCACCGTGGCACCCGGCATTGCCGAGGCGCTGGTGGCCACCGCCATTGGCCTGTTCGCCGCCATTCCGGCGGTGATTGCCTACAACCGCTTTGCCCGCGACCTGGACCGCATCGCCATCCAGCATGAAACTTTTATTGAAGAGTTTTCCAACATCT
>CANFNE010000051.1 GCA_947448105.1 Burkholderiales bacterium | reverse complement strand
TTACGACCGTGCTTGGGCCACCATTCTTGACTCCAACGTGACCACCCTGATTGCGGGCTTGGCTTTGTTGGCCTTTGGCTCCGGCCCGGTGCGCGGCTTTGCCGTGGTGCATTGCCTGGGGATTTTGACCAGCATGTTCTCGGGTGTGTTTTTCTCACGCGGCGTGGTCAACCTTTGGTACGGCCGCCAAAAGAAACTCAAAAGCGTGTCGATTGGCACCGTCTGGCGCCCTGACGGCGCTGCGGCCGGCTCGGCTGTCGCCAACCCCAACGCTGTGGAGAAATAAGCATGGAATTTTTCAAAATCCGCCGCGACATCCCGTTCATGAAGAACGCGCTGGCGTTCAACCTGGTCTCCTTGATCACGTTCCTGGCCGCCGTGTTTTTCTTGTTCTCGCGCGGCCTGCATTTGTCGGTGGAGTTCACCGGCGGCACGCTGATGGAAGTGGGCTACAGCCAAAGCGCTGACTTGCAAGCCATTCGCAGCAGCGTGGACGCGCTGGGTCTGAAAGACGTGCAGGTGCAAAACTTTGGCACCGCGCAAGACGTGCTGATCCGCATGCCGGTGCAAAAGGGCAGTACCTCGGGCGCGCAGAGCGAAAAAGTGCTCGCCGCTCTCAAGGCGCTGGACCCGAGCGCCACCCTGCGCCGCACCGAGTTTGTCGGCCCGCAGGTGGGCGACGAACTGGCCACTGACGGCCTCAAGGCGCTGGCCTTTGTGGTGGTGGGCATCATGCTGTACTTGGCGATCCGCTTTGAATGGAAATTTGCGGTGGCCGCCATCATTGCAAACTTGCACGATGTGATCAT
The DNA here is from genome assembly GCA_947448105.1 of Burkholderiales bacterium. GTDB lineage: Bacteria > Pseudomonadota > Gammaproteobacteria > Burkholderiales > Burkholderiaceae_C > Allorhodoferax. Next base: position 11,130 of record CANFNE010000051.1, on the reverse strand, counting down.
CATTCTGGGATTTTTCGCATTCTTCCAGTGGGAGTTTTCACTGCCCGTGCTGGCCGCCGTGCTGGCGGTGCTGGGTTATTCGGTCAATGAATCGGTGGTGATTTTTGACCGGATCCGCGAGAACTTCCGCCGTTACCGCCGCATGGACACGCAGGAAATCATCGACAACGCGATCACCTCCACCATCAGCCGCACCATCATCACCCACGGCTGCACGCAAATGATGGTGTTGTCCATGCTCTTGTTTGGCGGTGCCACGCTGCACTACTTTGCGCTGGCGCTGACCATTGGCATCTTGTTTGGCATCTATTCGTCGGTGTTTGTGGCCGCCGCCATTGCCATGTGGCTGGGAATTCAGCGCGAAGACCTGATCAAGGCGCCGGTCAAGAAAGACAATGACCCGAGCGATCCGAACGCCGGGGCTACTGTCTAGAAATTCACGCTGCGGGCGATGCGCCCGGGAACTTACACGCCGCGGGCGATGCGCCCGCTGAGAGCCTCGAGATAGCCCACCAGGCGTTCCACTTGCACGGGTTTTTGGTACACCGTCACCCAAGGAGGAAGCGCGCCGTCGGAGCGCGCGTCTTCGGGGCTTTTGGCGGTGACCACCAACACGTCAATCGTGTGGTACTCGGTTTCTGTGGCCAGCGCACGGACAAGCTGGTAGCCGTCAAAGGGGCGCATCATCAGGTCGGTCACGACCAGGTCAGGGCGCTGGCGCTCAATCTGGATCAGCGCTTGCGAGCCGTCCGCTGCCACCGCCAGCGACACCGGGTGGCCGCAGCGCTTGACCAGCGAATCAAAGTACGCCACTTGCAAGGCGTCGTCTTCTGCCAGCAACACCCGCAGCGCGCGCGGCGCATTGGAATAGTGACCGTCCGGGCGCGTGGGCATCATCTTTTCCACTGCGGCGCGGTAAATGCGCCGGTGTCCCCCCGAGGTGACCCACGCATCAAGCTCCCCATTGGCAACCATTTTCTGCACCGTCGTGGTGGACAAGCCCAATAGACGCGCCGCTTGCTGGGTAGTGAGGATGTCAGAGGTTTCGGGAGTGGACATAAATATCTTCGCTGGCTTGTTATGAATAAATTCAATATTTTAATTTTTAATTAGGCAAGTATTTGGGAGTTTAAACGTTTACCCTGGTTTTAAACCCTGGCTTGGCGTTGGAACAGACCCCCAGGCAAACGCAGCACCCAGCCTTGCAATTCCAGACCCATCAGTTCGGCCTGTAAACGGGCGGTATCCAGTCCGGTGCGGGCCTGCAGGGCGTCCAGGCCGCAAGGGTCATAGCCCAGGGCCTCGACCAAGCTGCGTTGTTCCTCCGGCAGGTGTGTAACTTCGTCGCGCAATGCGGGCTCGGGCGAGGGGCAATCGGTCATCGGCCTTGGCGTGAAGGCTGCGATTTCTTCGAGCACGTCTTGCGCACTTTCGACCAGTTTGGCACCTTGTTTAATGAGCGCATGGCAACCGCGCGACTGCGTGCTGTGGATAGAGCCGGGAATCGCAAACACATCTTTGCCCTGCTCCAGCGCGAAGCGCGCAGTAATCAAGGAGCCCGATTGCAAGGCTGCTTCTACCACCAGCGTACCCAAGGACAGGGCCGAAATGATGCGGTTGCGTTGCGGAAAATTGGCTGCCAGCGGTGGCGTGCCCAGCGGGTATTCGCTGAGCAGCAAGCCCTGCGTGGCGATCTGCTGGGCCAGCGAACGGTGCTGCCTGGGGTAGACCCGGTCTAGCCCGGTGCCTACGACAGCGATGGTGGCAATCTGCACGCCCTCTGCGCCATCCCCACGACCAAGTGGGCTTTGCGTCGCGCCTTTGAGCGCGCCTTGGTGCGCGGCGCCATCGACCCCAAGCGCCATGCCAGATACGACGGTCACGCCGCTTTGTGCCAGGGCGTAGCCAAACGCGTGGGCATTTTGCGCACCTTGCGGGGTGGGGTTGCGGCTGCCCACGATGGCCACGCAGCGCAGGGCGTCCAGGGCACCAGGCAGCCAGGCCGCGCTGTGTCCCATGGCGTACAGCAGCAGCGGCGGGTCTTCTGTGTTCAATAGCGCTGCCGGATAGCCTGCGTCGGCCAAGGTCAGCACCCGACGTTGCAGGGGGGCTGCCCGCAGCCAGTCCCAGGTGGTTTGCAGCGCGTCGGCAAAACCTTCGGGTAACTGCAACAGCGCTAGGGCTTGCGCCGGGTTCACCACCTGGCGCAGCGCCTCTAGGTCTTGGGCAAAAACTTGAACCGGAAGCCCAAACGCCGTCATCAATTTGCGTGCTGTTGCATTGCCGATGCCCGCCGTGAGCTGCAAGCGCAACCAGGGCGCAAGTTCATCACGTTCCAAGGGGGCGATCATGGGTGGGCGGCCAAGCTGAAACGGGCGCTCAAGGGGCCGTCAGTCGGTCGCCCACGCGCACTGAATCTGTCACTTGCACGACCAGCGCGTAGGCCACCTTCTCAAAGCTCAGAAACACCATGGCCAGTCCGTTGCGTTCTTCGGGCAAAAGCAGCGGGGTACGGGTCGGGTCACTTTTTTCGGTCGTCTGCACCCGGCGCTTTTGGATGGCCATGACGTGGCCCGGTGCCAGGCCGTCGGCACTACCCCGGTTGAGCACCACCACCTGGTTGGAGCCCGCGTTGATCGCCGCGCTACCGTAAACGGAAATGACCTGTGCCGCCGTACCCGGGGTCGCCGGGTGTGGAACCAGCGGATCCCGGCGCTCGGGCGCGCGCACCAGCAGGCGGTCGCCTGTCCGTATTTCTTCCTTGGCGCTGGTAATCAAAATGGCGGCTGGTACGGCGCGTTGCACCTCCTTGCCGTCTTCTTGAATGGTTTCGCTGCCTTCGCTGCCCAGCAAGACGGCGCTGCCGATGAACTGGGCTTCGAAGCCGAGTGCCGCGCCTGTGCCGGGGTCTTTGAGGGGCCTGGCGTTGCGAAAGACACTAAAGCGCTGCTCGCCTAGCGCACTGAGTTCCAGCGGTTCCCCCATCGTGCTGCGGGCATACGCCCGGTCGCCCCGTGAAAGCAGCACGCGGCCTTCCTGCGTTGCGACGATGCGCGGCGCGGCCAGCACGGCGGCTTCATCGATCACCATGGGCTCGGCCAAAAAGGGCTCAATGAGATTGCGCTTGATGGCACTGGTCAAAGGCGGCGGCAGGGGCTCGCTGCGTTCCCGGGGCGACAGGTGCTCTGTGGGCGGTGCGTCAACCGATGGCGCTGTGTCTGTTTGCGCTTGGGCCGTGCCAGCCGATGCCAGCAGCACGGCGACGAACAGATGCAAAGCGCCGCGGGTTGGAGTCCATATTGGCATGCGGTGGGTCCCTGAATACAACAGATTGTTGTTTTGCTAATTATTACCGCGAATCTGGTGCGCTGCCGCACGGTTTTGTTACTTCTTGCCTGTAAGTCGCTATAAAAAGGCGAAAATGTGCAGATTATTTTTTCGGCACCATGGCTTTACTTCCCATCCTTACCTACCCAGACCGCCGTCTGCACACCGTGGCCAAGCCGGTCGCTAGCGTGGACGCCCGCATTGCGCAACTCGTGCGTGACATGCTCGAGACCATGTACGACGCCAGCGGTATTGGCCTGGCGGCCAGCCAGGTGGACGTGCACGAGCGCGTGATCGTGATCGACGTGTCCCAAGAGCGCGACCAGCCGCTGGTGCTGGTCAATCCCGAGCTGGTCTGGACCAGCCCGGAAACCCACCTGAACGAAGAAGGTTGCCTGTCGGTGCCCGGCATTTACGACGGTGTGAACCGGCACAACGCGGTGCACGTGCGCGCGTTGGACGACCAGGGCCAAAGCCGCGTGATTGAGGCGCAAGAGCTGCTGGCCGTGTGTATCCAGCACGAGATGGACCATTTGATGGGCAAAGTATTTGTGGAATACCTCTCGCCCCTCAAGCGCAACCGTATCAAAACCAAAATGCTCAAAGCCCAGCGCGAGGACGCGCGTTGAGGCTGGTGTTTGCCGGTACGCCGGAATTTGCCCGCAGTGCGCTGGAGGCGCTTTACGCTGCGGGCCACACCATTGCCCTGGTGCTTACGCAACCTGACCGACCGGCCGGGCGCGGCATGAAGTTGCAGGCCTCGGCGGTCAAACAATTCGCGCTCGACCACGGTTTGCCCTTGGCACAACCCCACGGCCTGCGCCTGGACGGCAAATACGCGCCAGAGGCCCAAGCGGCGCAGCAAGCCATTGCCGACGCTGGCGCCGACGCCATGGTGGTGGTGGCCTATGGCCTGATCCTGCCGCAATGGGTGCTAGATGCCATGGCGGGGCCGGGCCAGTGGGGCTGCCTCAATATCCACGGCTCGCTGCTGCCGCGCTGGCGCGGCGCGGCGCCCATCCACCGCGCCATCGAGTCTGGCGACAGCCACACCGGTGTGACCATCATGCAAATGGACGCGGGCCTGGACACCGGCGCCATGCTGCTGCGCGAAAGCATGGCCATAGACCCTGCTGACACCACTGCCACTCTGCACGACCGCCTGGCCGCACTGGGCGCGCGCCTGGTGGTGCAGGCGCTGGCCGAACCGGCGGGGTGGGCGGCCACGCCCCAGCCCGACAGCGGCGTGTGTTACGCCCACAAGATTGACAAAAGCGAGGCCGCCATCGACTGGCGCCAAAGTGCCGCGCAGATCGCACGCCGGGTACGCGCTTTTGACCCGTTTCCAGGCGCTTCGGCGCGTGTGGCGGGAGAAACCCTCAAGGTCTGGAGCGCCCAGGCGCTGGCGGACGACGCGTCTGCGGTTGACACACCCGGCACCGTGCTGCGTGCCGACGCGCAAGGCATCGTGGTGCAAACCGGCGACGGTGCGCTGTGCCTGAACACCTTGCAGCGCCCCGGCGCCAAGCGCTTGTCGGCGCCTGAGTTTTTGCGCGGCTTTGCGCTGGTGGCGGGCATGGCCTTTGATCTGCCCGACGCGCTCCCTAGCGCCCACTAAAAGCGCTGGCTGTGTTTTTTCTGCAGGAAAACCGCCGCCACCCGGAATTTCGCCAGGGCTTTGTCGAAATGATGGGCGCAGCGCCCGGCATTGCCGCCTGGGGCCTGATGACGGGCGTGGCCATGGTCAAGTCCGGCATGGGCCTGCTGGATGCGCTGGCGATGGCTTTGCTGGTGTTTGCTGGCAGCTCGCAGCTCGCCGCCATCCCGCTGTTTATTGCCGGGGCGCCGATGTGGGTGATATTGGTCACCGCGTTTTGCGTGAACCTGCGCTTTGTGGTCTTTAGCGCCCATATGCGCGGCTACCTGATGCACCTGCCGCGCTGGCAGCGCCTGGTCACCGGCTACTTCACCGCCGACCTGACCTATGTGCTGTTTGTGCGCCGCCACCCGCTGCCCGCGCAGGACGCCCAGGGGCGCGCGGTACAAATGGCCTATCTGGCGGGCAACGCCTGCATCAACTGGCTGAGCTGGGTGAGCGCGAGTCTGTTGGGCGTGGCGCTGGCCAACTTCATTCCCGGCGCGTGGGGCCTGGGCTTTGCCGGGGTGCTGGCGCTGGTCGGGATTTTGTGTTCGCTGGCCAGCAGCCGCCTGCGCTGGGTGGCAGGCGCCGTGGCCGGGGCAGTGGCGGTAGCGGCCTACGCGCTGCCGCTCAAGCTCAATATCCTGGCTGCCATTGGCGTGGCGGTGCTGCTGTGCATGGCGCTGGAATCGCGCCCGGCCTTTGCGCCCCGGGGGGCGCCATGACGGCCACGTCCATGCTGGCCTGGTGGGACGCGCTGCTTGCGGGCAGCCAGGGCGCCACCTTGCTCACCATCGGGCTGATGGCGCTGATTACGGTGGTGTCGCGCTCGTTTTTCTTTATCTCCGACGCCGAATGGACGCTGCCGCGCTGGGCGCAGCGGGGCCTGCAATATGCGCCCATGGCCGCCCTGTCGGCGGTGGTGATTCCCGAGCTGGTGATGACGCAGGGCGCGTTCATCCACACCGTGCTCGACGCCCGGTTGTACGGCGCAGTGGCCGGGGCGGCCTATTTTTTCTGGCGCAAAGGCGTGGGCAACGCGGTGCTGGGCACCATTGTGTGCGGCATGGCGGTGTACCTGCCGCTGCACATCGGCCTGGGCTGGTAGGCGCCTGGGGCCTGGCTTTGCGGCGGGCGCTGCCTAAAATGCGCGGCCAGCCGACCTTCTTTTCATCCCTTTATTCATTTCCACCACCATGAACGTCATTCGCTTTTCTGACCTGTGCGCCCAGGGCAAAGTTGCCGCCAAGCGCGTGTTTATCCGCGCCGACCTCAACGTGCCGCAAGACGCCCAGGGCGGCATTACCGAAGACACCCGCATCCGCGCCAGCGTGCCCTGCATCCAGATGGCGCTGGACGCCGGTGCGGCCGTGATGGTGACCTCCCACCTGGGCCGCCCGACCGAAGGTGCTTTCAAGCCCGCCGATTCGCTGGCGCCCGTGGCACAGCGCCTGGGCGAGTTGCTCGGGCGCGCGGTGCCGCTGGTATCTGACTGGGTAGACGGCGTGACCGTGGCCCCGGGTCAGGTGGTCATGCTGGAGAACTGCCGCGTCAACCCCGGCGAGAAAAAGAACGACCCGGCCCTTTCGCGCAAGATGGCCGCGCTGTGCGACATCTTTGTGCACGACGCTTTTGGCACGGCCCACCGCGCTGAAGCCAGCACCTACGGCATTGCCGAATACGCCCCAGTGGCCTGCGCCGGTCCGCTCTTGGCCGCAGAAATGGACGCCATTGCCAAAGCCCTGCTCGCGCCCAAGCGCCCGCTGGTGGCCATCGTGGCGGGCTCCAAGGTGTCCACCAAACTCACCATCCTCCAAAGCCTGGCCGCCAACGTGGACCAGCTCATTGTGGGCGGCGGCATTGCCAATACCTTCATGCTGGCCGCCGGCCTGAACATCGGTAAAAGCCTGGCCGAGCCCGATTTGCTGGACCAGGCCAAGGCGGTGATTGCCGCCATGCAGGCGCGCGGCGCTGCCGTGCCGATTCCAACCGACGTGGTCACCGCCAAAACCTTTGCTGCCGATGCCGCAGCCACCGTTAAAGCTGCCACCGAGGTAGCCGATGACGACCTGATTTTGGACATCGGCCCGCAAACCGCCCAGGCGCTGGCCGCCCAACTCATGCGCGCGGGCACCATTGTTTGGAACGGCCCGCTGGGCGTGTTTGAATTTGCTGCGTTTGAGAACGGCACCAAGGTGGTAGCCCAGGCGATTGCCGCGTCCAGCGCCTTTAGCATTGCCGGCGGCGGTGACACGCTCGCGGCCATTGCCAAGTACGGCATTGAGGCGCAGATTGGCTATATCTCGACGGGCGGCGGCGCGTTTTTGGAAGTGCTGGAAGGCAAAACCCTGCCCGCGTTTGAGATTTTGGGCCGACGCGCTGGCGCCTGAAATGCGCTTTTTTTCGCCCCGGTGTCGGCCTGTGCCGTCAGCAGGGCGTTAATCTGAGTGTCCGCGTGGGTCTTTGCTGGGCGTCAAGCCCTTGTAAGCCAGGCTCCGCGACAATCCCCCCGCGCGGCTATCGTGCCGCCTTTTGCCTCACTAAGGAATGGAATACAACATGTCAAATCGTCGTGAATTCGTGGTCAAGCTTGGTTTGGGCGCCAGCGCCCTGGTCGGCAGCGCTGTTTTTGCAGCCGCACCCATGGTGGCCGAGTCGGACGCCAACGCAGCAAGCCTGGGCTACAAGGCCGATGCCTCCAAAGTCGACAAAACCAAGTTCCCCAAATTTGCAGCAGGCCAAAACTGCGGCAGCTGCGCCTTGTTCCAAGGCAAGGCCGGTGACGCCGCTGGTAACTGCCCGCTGTTTGCTGGCAAACAAGTGGCTGGCACCGGCTGGTGCAGCGCCTACGCCAAAAAGGGCTAATTCCCCTGCGGCCCACGCCGCACTGACCACCGCCAGACCCGGTTTTCACGGGGTTTTGCGGTGGTTTTTTCTTGGGCGCAAAATCAGGGGCCAACACGGGAGCCTCCCGTCGCTTGTTGCCGGTTATTTATTCCCAGTCCCACCATGCCTTTTTCTCCCCTCGGTCTTTCCAGCGCTTTGTGCGCCGCAGCGCATGCGGCCGGTTTTGTGGCGCCTACGCCGGTGCAGGAGGGCGCGATTGCTGCCATCCTGCAAGGCCGCGACCTGCTCGTGCGGGCCCAGACCGGGTCTGGCAAAACGGCGGCCTTTGCGCTGCCGCTGCTGCAATTGGTGGTGCCCATGGGCGCAGCGCGCAGTGGCCCCCGGCGGGTGCAGGCCCTGGTGCTGGTGCCCACGCGTGAACTCGCGGTGCAGGTGGCCGATGTGCTCAAGGGCCTGGCCAGCGCGCTGGTGCCAGTGCCCAAAATCAGCGTCGTCTTTGGTGGCGTGTCCATCAATCCGCAAATGCTGGGCCTGCGCGGTGGCACAGATATCGTAGTGGCTACGCCCGGGCGCCTGCTCGATTTGGTGGACCACAACGCGGTGCACCTGAATGACGTGCGCACCCTGGTGCTCGACGAGGCCGACCGCCTGCTCGACCAGGGCTTTAGCGAAGAACTCGGGCGCATTGTGGGCCTGCTGAACACCCAGCGCCAAAGCCTGTTTTTCTCGGCAACCTTTGGCCCGCAGGTCAGCGCACTGGCCCAAGGCCTGCTGCGCGACCCGGTGCGGGTGGAAGTGGCCGACGCCCCCGACACCCTGCCCGACATCGCGCAAAGTGCCATTGCCGTGGACACCCGCGCGCGCACCCAGCTATTGCGCCACCTGATCCAGCAATATGGCTGGAGCCGCACCCTGGTGTTTGTGGCTACCAAGTACGCCGCAGAAGTGGTGGCCGACAAGCTGCGCCGCGCCGGCCTGGACGCCGAGCCTCTGCATGGCCAGCTCAGCCAGGGCAAGCGCAGCCAGGTGCTGGACGATTTCAAGGCCTCGCGCATCACGGTGGTGGTGGCCACCGACCTGGCTGCGCGTGGCATTGACGTGGTGGACTTGCCGGTGGTGGTGAACTACGACCTGCCGCGCTCGGCCGACGATTACACCCACCGCATTGGCCGCACCGGGCGCGCGGGGCAGGCCGGTCTGGCGGTGAGCTTTGTGAGCGCCGACACCGAGGCGCACTGGCGCCTGATTGAAAAGCGCCAGGGTCTGGACCTGGTGCTTGAGGCCGTGGAAGGTTTCGAGCCCACCGAGGTGGCCGCCCACCCGACGCACGGCCTGGTGGATATGAGCGGCAACGGTGGCGTCAAGGGCAAGCGCCCGAGCAAAAAAGACAAGCTGCGCGCGGCGGCGGCAAGTGCTGCGGCGGTGGACGCCAGCGCGGGTGCCAACACAGGTGCCCCGCGCGTTCCCGCGTCCCCTTCCTTCAAAAGCACCGTCTTTTAGGGCCTGCGCCCGCATCTTCCATGTCCGACGCTTCGCAAATCGAGATTCCCCCGTCGTTTGTGGCGCTCTTTGTGGCGCCGGGCAAAACCCGGCCGCACACCGCGCGCGAGGTGGTGGCCGCGCGCTACGAGTTGTGCGAAGACCTGGCGCTTACCCTGGCGCCCACGGCCAGCCAGATGCAGCTCGCGCGCGATTTGCACACCTCTGCGGTATTGGCGCAATGCCTGCAAGCCATTACCGGCGCCGACGCGGTGCTTGCGTTGCCCGAGGCGCGCTGGGTGATGTGCCGGCTGGCCGAGCTGCTCGACTGGGACATGCCTGTGTTCGCCGCCGGGGACGCAGCGGCCTGAAATGACCATCAAATTGCGCCCAGGCTCGACCGCGCAGCCCTCGGTGGCGCGCGCGGCACGCTGGCCCGCAGGCGTGTTGGCCCTGAGCTTGGCGGCCCTGGGGGTGCTGTGGCTGCACGCGCTGGCACTGCAAGGTCTGGCACAGGCATTGCCAGGCCGGGGCACCGACGCAGCCGCTTCGCCCGTGACCCGGTCTTTCATCACCCGCACCGTGCAGTTTGACAATGGCGCGGCCAAGGCGCCCGCCGCCACAGCGCCCGCCCCCGCCCCCACCACAGCGCCCAAACCCGTGCGCAAACCCGCCGGTGCGGCGTTTTTGGCGACACCCGGGCCCCTGGCTGCCCAGCCCGCACCCGTTGCGCCGGCAGCCGACCCCAATCCCCTGCCGGCAACGGCCCCGCAAGACAGCGTTGCCGTGGCTGATGCTGCCAAGGCGCCAGCGGCTGCCGCGGGCCCGGCAGAGGCAGCATCGGCGCCCCCGGCAGGGCTTGCGCCCCCGCCCCCGCCACTTACCCCGGCCCCGGCCTTGCCCTCAGGCGCCCAGCCAGCGGCGCTTGCAGGCACGGGCAGCGCCGACGCCCCGGCCCTGGCGGTGTACGACTACCGCTTCCCCGGTTCCACCCGGCTCAAGTACGAGGTCTCGGGCCTGGTCAAGGGCTTTCGCTACTTCGTCTCGGGCGAGTTGCTGTGGCTGCAAGACGGCAAAAGCTACGACGCGCGGCTGGAAATCAGCCACTTTTTGCTTGGATCAAGGGTGCAAAGCAGCAAAGGCGAACTCACGCCCCGTGGTCTGGAGCCCCTGCGCTTTGGGGACAAAGTGCGCAGCGAGGTGGCAGCGCACTTTCAGCGCGCCAAGGGCCTGGTCAGTTTCAGTGCCAATACGCCCGACGTGCCGTTGATGCCGCTGGCGCAAGACCAGCTCAGCATTTTTGTTCAGCTCGCGGCCATGTGGGGCGCCAACCCCGGGCGCTTTACCCCTGGCCTGCAACTGCCTTTTCAGGCCGTGGGCCCGCGCACCTCGGAAAACTGGGTGTTTCTGGTGGGCGCTCCCGAGCGGCTCACGATCGACGGGCGTGCAATGCCCGCCACGCGGCTGCTGCGCGAGCGCTCGGGCGACTTTGATACCCGGGTCGAACTGTGGCTGGCGCCGGCGCTGGATTACCTGCCCGCGCGCATTCGCCTCACGCAAAGCAATGGCGACGAGGTTGATATGGTGTGGAGCCGCACGGAAAAACCTTAAACGGCAGACTTGTAAAAAAACGGTAAAACCCACAAATCCTGTTAACCTAGAACCCAACCCGCACGAAAAAGCACCGCATGCACACGCTCTACGACTCCGAAACCTTCACCGTGACCCACATGCTGGCCAACGCGCAAGCGCAGGACATGAGTCCGGCATCGGCCAACGGACCGGGCAACACCGCCCTGAGCGAGATCAAAACCGCGCAATACCCCCAGGGCGTGCCC